>NZ_JBXMTI010000107.1:0-48305 GCF_057083605.1 Candidatus Villigracilis sp.
AACCTGATAAACTTACTAAAGTTCAACCCACTCCCTTGGAAGAGAGATATTCATGAAAAAATTCAGGTTCATTTTGTTAGGGGTAGTTGTATTGTGTACGATGGTTTTGTCTGCTTGTGGTGGTGGGGAGAGTCAGGTGAATCCGGGCCCGGCTGTAGAGGAATCCACACCGGTAACCCCCACGGGGGTGGATAGCCCTGTAGTTCAGGTTTCGATCCCTGGCCCGGTTGCGGGGACAACCATGTTATGGGTGGATGGAAGTGTGATCGCATATGTTCCAGAAGGTGAATTCAACATGGGGGCGGATGGTGCTGATAACCCGATTCATACAGTCGGCTTGTCATCATTTTGGATACAACAAGGTGAAGTAACCAATCGTCAATACTCCCTTTGTGTTTCCAACGGACAATGCTCTGCTCCATTAGATGCCAAGCGCGCCCTTGCCCTTGAAGAACCTGCTTTGGCCGAGGTGCCAGTCAGTGGAATCAACTGGCAGCAAGCCGATGCTTATTGCACATGGATCCAGGGAAGTTTGCCAACTGAAGCCCAATGGGAAAAGACCGGACGCGGCCCTGAAAGCAGGCTCTTTCCCTGGGGTGATGCAAATCCATCATGTGACCTGCTCAATTTTGATAACTGTGTAGGGTTTCCAGCAGATAGCGGGCAATACCCGTCGGGGAATTCCTATTATGGTGTCTTTGACATGGCTGGTAACGTTTTTGAATGGGTGCATGATTGGTACGACCCTGCTTATTATCCGGTTTCGCCGGTTCAGGATCCTCAAGGGCCAGAGGCTGGAACTTTGCGTGGTTTACGCTCCAGCAGCTATTTCTCTTTTTCTTCGGATATAGCCCTTGCGCGCCGCTTGTATATGGAACCTGAGAAATTCCGAGAGGATGTGGGCTTCCGCTGTGTAGTTCAGGAACCTCAAATACAACTTCCGTTCTGCCAGGTCAGCGCGATTGGGGTTAAACAGTCCGCAGGCGGTTCAAGCTCCTTAAATTGCGAGCCGCCCAAGTATGAAGTTGGCGGATCATTCTGCGCGAATGATAATTCCTACGTTAATATTTTTGTTACTTCGGGTGAGTTGTCGTCTACGGATAAGAGTTCCCTTTGTCACTATGGGGGAGAGGTCAACGGAGAAAGCATATTTACTTGCGGCCCGGGCAAGGTAGACAAAGTAATGTCTATGTGTGGTGAGTGTACGAATCTCCCTGCCCCCAGCGAGTTGGAATGTCCCTTGGGATATACCCCGCTTGAAGGTTGGATATGTGCCTGGGATGGTGAAGGAATCTCTCTACCTGTTGGCGAAGCTCCCGGCTGCCCAGATGGGTGGACTTCAGGCAATCTGGATGGAAACCCCAACTACCCAGCCTGCGCTGATATGAGCCCGAAATCTGCACAAGGTGAATATTGTCCTGCGGGAACATATTGGGATGCTGCTGTTCCGGGTTGTGTGGGAACACCTGTGACCGGCGCAACGTGTATGGCTGGCTTTGTGTTTGATCCACAAGCCGGATGTTGTGCAGCTCCCAGCGCAGGGAATTACCCCGGTTGTGGGCCCGGTGATTATATGAATAAGCTTGGCTTTTGTTCTCCAATGCTTATTGAAACCGAATCCTGCACCGATGTTGTTGTCTCCTATATCGATTGCGAAGATTTTATAGTGACGCCTGTCCCCGGAGGTAATGATGGTGGTGATCCCGGAAGCGGCGGATGTAATTTAACCTGTACCAATGGTAATGTTCTAGACCCCGTAAGTTGCACTTGCCTCGGGAACAAGCCATAGGGCTAGATATTGCGTAGATAATTCAGAGCACCTGTTAGCAAAAGGGACTCAACGTTTGGTTGAGTCCCTTCTATATCTATAGCGTAGTTATTGTAAGTTTGTTAGAACAGCCCGACTACTCTGCCAGTCTTTAAATCGAGGTCAATATCATAAAAGACCGGGCGGGTGGGCAGACCGGGCATGGTTCTCATGTCACCGAGGATCGGGTATAGGAAACCTGCACCAACCGAAGCGCGGATCTCGCGTACTGTGATGCGGAAGCCGGTGGGTGCGCCTTTTTTGGATGCATCGGTGGTAAAGGAGAGGTGGGTCTTCGCCATGCAGATCGGCAATTTATCAAAGCCGAGGCGATTGTAGCGCGCGATCTGTTCTTCGGCTTCGGGGGAATAATCCACACCGTCGGCGCGATAGATCTCGCGTGCAATCGTTTCGATCTTTTCCTTGATGGAAATTTCCAGCGGATACAGGAACTTGAAATTGGTGGGCATCTCTGCGGCTTTTACCACAGCCTCAGCCAGTTTCTTCGCGCCTGCGCCGCCATCTGCCCAGTGTGTGGAGACGACTGCATCCATCGCGCCCATCTTCAGCGCGGCCTCGCGGATAAGTTCCACTTCGGCTTTGGTGTCGTAGGCAAATGAATTCACTGCGATGACCACGTTTACACCAAACTTGAGCGCGTTTTGTACGTGACGCTCGAGGTTGGTCAGCCCTGCGCGCAGAAGGTCGAGGTTCTCATCTGTATATTCGGGCGCAAGCGGTTTGCCAGCCACTACCTTCGGCCCGCCTCCGTGCATCTTAAGCGCGCGGACGGTTGCAACCATCACAACCACTTGCGGGATCAAGCCAGAGTAGCGGCATTTGATATCGAAGAATTTTTCCATGCCGATGTCTGCGCCGAAACCAGATTCGGTGACGACATAATCCGCAAGCTTGAGCGCAATCCTGTCAGCGATGATCGATGACTGCCCATGTGCGATGTTGGCAAACGGTCCCGCATGAACGAAGGCGGGAGTGCCCTCAAGAGTTTGCATCAAGTTCGGCTTGATGGCGTCCTTCATCAAAACAGTCACTGCGCCAGCGACGCCGAGGTCTTCAGCGGTAACAGCTTCGCCGCGTTTGTTCGTAGCTACAACCATTTTGCCAAAGCGTTCACGCATATCTTCAAGGTCTGTAGTGAGAGCCAGCACAGCCATGATCTCAGAAGCGACGGTAATGTCATAGCCAGAGCGATGCTCATGGCCTGCTTCATCCTTGCCTAGGCCAACTTGTATTTCGCGCAACATACGATCATTGATATCCACAACGCGGCGCCAGGTGATGGTGGACTCATCAATATCAAGACGAGCGAAACGGCTGCGTTCTTCGGGTGTCAGGTCATTGGGATTGGTTTTGTTGATGCCGAGTTTTTTTAATCGGCGCAGCATGGTGGGGGAGAACTTGCGATTGCCTTTCTTATCAACAGGACACAGCGCGTTGAACAACTTTTCATCATCCTGCGTTTTTTCGTGCATTACGCGCGCATCCAAAGCGGCTGCTGTCAAATTGTGCGCCGCGGTGATGGCATGAATGTCACCTGTCAGATGGAGGTTGAAATCTTCCATGGGGATCACTTGCGAATATCCGCCGCCTGCGGCGCCGCCCTTGATGCCGAATGTGGGGCCCTGACTGGGCTGGCGGATACACGTAAAGACCCGCTTGCCCAAATGAGCGCCCAATGCCTGGCTCAACCCTACCATCGTGGTGCTTTTCCCCTCACCAAGCGGAGTGGGAGTAATGGCGGTCACGTCAACGTATTTTCCGTTCGGCCGACTCTTGAGGCGTTCCAGAATCTCAAGTTTGACCTTGGCTTTGTACGGCCCGAATAATTCAAGTTCATTCTCGCGAATGCCAAGTTCTTCGGCGATCTGCATAATGGGTTTAAGTTTTGCAGCTTGTGCAATCTCAATATCTGATGGCACAGGGCGGACGAGTTTTAATTTCGTCGGCTTGAAAGTCACTTTTGCTTTGGCGGGAGTGGCTTTTCTAACGATGGCCTTTTTCACTGTCACCTTCTTTGAAACAACTTTCTTTCCCTTCGTGGAGGATGCCGGCCTGGCTTTTGCCCTCGCACTTTTCTTCGTGGACTTTGCATTGGTTGCCATAGAATCTCCTTGAAATTATATATAATTATTGCCTATCTATTATCTTAATAATCGATGAAAAAAGCAAGAGTTGTTCGTCATATTTTTGTCATATCAAATCGTTAAGAGGGTGCCAACATTTTCCCCACGTAATGCGCGCTCCAGAGATCCATTTTCTTCTGCTGAAAAAATTTGCACTGTCAACCCATTCGTTCGTTGGATTAATGCAAGCATTTCCTCCACTTTGGTTTTCATCCCGCCAGTGACATCGGTACTCGCCGAGCCGCCAATGCCTGCCCGCATCTTTTCATAATCCGACAGTTGAATCTGCTTCACCAGTTTTGTCCTGGCTGGGAAGTCTTCCCACACACCAGCTTCGATCCCAGCCAGTAATATGCGTGAGGGGGAGAATTGCTCAACCAGAAATGTAAAGACATCTTCTGTAGAAAGGATTGTGCCTCCGAGTTTCTCGTCAAATGCCACATCGCCGTAAACAACGGGTAGCAGGTGGACATCTAGTGCTTTGCGTATAGCCAATACATTATGATGAATGACTTTTCGATCATTTGAGACCATCGAAGAAGATGGCGGAAATGAAATGGCTGGCACACCAACATTGAAGAGAGACTCCATTACGTAGCGATTTAATTCCGCTGCCTGAAAACGAACTTCGGCAAAGCCTTTCCAATACCCCCTCTCCATCTCCCCCCATTTGCGAAGCAAATGGGGGGAGATGGAGAGGGGGGTAACTCCTTCGCGAGTGCCATACTTTTTCGCAGCAACATGTCCGAATGAGCCAGAACCATGCCCAAGGATCAGTAGCAGTTCCGGGCTTGAATCCAGAACCGTTTTTATTTCCTGTGCGAGTTCTTTTAATTTATCCAATCTTGGGGTGTAGGGAGTCTCTTTGTCTGTGATGAGTGATCCGCCCAGTTTGAGAAGCACGATTTCTTTTATCATGTTCAAGTTTTACCACTATTAACCAGACTTCGGAAGTCTTTTCAGTAATGTCCTCATCGCGTTCGCTAAAAAAGACTTCCGAAGTCTCGCCGGTATCCACATGCTATAATCGCTTTATGGATATTCGCGCAGGCGTGATCACTCTTGCCATATTAGCGGTTGTTGCTGCTTATTATTCGATACGTGCTGCGATCAAGACCATGCAGACCGCGCGAAAATTATCGTTCTATAGTTTGCGCAAGCGTTATAACGTGACGGCCTGGAGATTATTTTTCTTTGCAATAGCCCTGCTGGGATGCGCCTATTGGCTTCCATTTTATGGCGAGCCGCTGGTCTATCAATATTTCCCGCCATCTCCCACAGCCTCCCTGACCCCAACGATTACACTGACGCCAACCATCACGTTGACGCCGACGATCACCGTCCCGCCAACTCAAACCTTGACCCCATCTGTTTCTGATACGCCTACATTAACACTCACGCCCTTTTTGCCCGTTGCAATTGAAGCTTTGTTTGAAGGGCCGATCACACCGAATCCAGATGCGGTGTTTACAGCGATTCAATTTTCAACAGAGTTTGATGGGTTGAATCCGATCAACCCGAAGACTGTGTTTGAGCTTCCGATTCAATCAATGTATGGTGGCTTTGATTACAACAACACCATTCCCGGCGTGCAATGGACTGCGCTCTGGTATCGTAATGCTCAATTGGTTTGTTATGAAACCGAACCCTGGGATGGCGGCACAGGCGGCATTGGCGGTTATACAGAATGCTCATCCCCTGTTGGCGGTTGGCAGGCCGGTCAATATGAAGTGCAAATATTCATGGGCTACGACTGGAAAGTGGTGGGACGTTTTGTGGTCTTGGAAAACCTTAGAACCCCAACCGCGACAGGCACTCCGACTTTTACGCCCACTTCAACCCCATAATTCTTTCACCAGAGATGAACAACGATAAACAAAGATTGCGGATTCCATCCCTGTTTATCTCTGTTCATCAGGGTATAAATTTCTCTTTCAAAAGGCGAACAACATGATAGAAAAAGCATTTCAAGATTACTATCCCGATCACATGGCGCATTGTTATGGCTGTGGAAGCCTGAATGAGTTGGGGCATCAGATAAAAAGTCATTGGGAGGGCGAAGAATCAGTCGCGTATTTTCAGCCCAAACCATTTCACACTGCCATCCCCGGCTACGTTTATGGCGGCCTACTGGCATCATTGATAGATTGTCATGGCACAGGCACAGCCGCTGCGGCAGGCTACCGCGCCGAAAACCGCGCCATGGATACAGAGCCGCCTTTACGTTACCTCACCGCTTCATTGCATGTGGATTATCTCAAACCTACACCTCTTGGCCCCAGGCTGGAAGTACGTGGGAAGGTGAAGGAAGTGAAAGGGCGTAAAGTGGTGATCGATGAATGGATTGTGGTTAATGGAGTGATCACCGTGCGCGGAGAATTGGTCGCTGTGCAGGTGCCGGATGAATTGGTGAGGGAGTTGTTGAGGGATAGAGATTAGAGAATTAGAGATTAGTAAGTAGTGGCAGGGCAATAATGCTTTGAGTTTTCAATTTGGGCCTTCGGGGTGGGCGTGAGGTGCGAGGCACTCGCACCTTCCTTCTGGTTACTTTTTACTCCTCACTTTTTACTTCTCACCCAAAATATTCCTTCATTGGCTTAAAGTAAAAATCATCCCAGCCTTGTCTGTAACTTTCTTGTCCTTCGGGGATGTTCGTGTGGATAAGCGTCAGTTTTGTTTGGCCGTTCATCTCTTTCAATGAAATTTCAACGTGTGAGTCGTCGGCTTCTTCGGGGAATTCTGAGGTACGCCAGGTTTGGACGATCTTCTTATTCTCTTCTAAATTCAGAAATGTTCCCCAGATGTAGCCATCCCAGGCCGTGAAATCGCCGTTCACGCGGCCATCAACTTTGGCGGGGCTGCCCGTCATCGCAGTGTGGCCTTGTGTTGTGAGCCATGCTCTGTAGATTTTTTCTGTGCTTGTGTTGAACGTAACCGTAACGGTGAATTCGTTTTTCATATTGCTTCCTCTTCGTCATTGCGAGGAGGGCACTAGCCCGATGAAGCAATCTCATCATCGTGTTGGAGATTGCTTCGGGCGAAGAGCAAGAGCGCCCTCGCAATGACATGGCTAAATCACCCATTCTTTCTTTTTGATATTCACTTCTTTCGCAATTTCCGCGGCGAGCCTTGCATTGTTTAATAACAATGCGAGGTTTGCCTTGAGCGATTTTCCTTTCGTTAATTCACTAATGCGACCTAATAAAAACGGAGTTAGTTTCTGCCCGTGGATGCCCTGCTCTATGGCCTCAGTGGAGGCTTTGGCAATGATCGGTTCCATCTCGGACTTTGAAATTGATTCCGTTTCTGGAATTGGATTCGTCACGAGGACTCCGCTCTTCATACCCAAGTTCCAATGTGCTTTGGCAAATTCCGCGATCTCTTTGGGGGAGTCTAATCTGGCGCTTACACCAAGTCCGCTTTCGCGTGAGTAGAAAGCGGGGAATTCATCCGTTTTGTAGCCGATGACTGGAACTCCCACCGTTTCAAGATATTCAAGTGTAGCAGGCAGATCCAAAATCGCTTTCGCGCCTGCACATACAACGAGCATGGGAATCTCAGCCAGAGCATGTAAGTCTGTTGAAATATCGAAGGGTGATTCTTTGTGTACACCACCGATGCCACCTGTGACAAAGACTCTGATACCAACCATGTGCGCGGCAAACATTGTCCCTGCGACTGTGGTGCCGCCATCCGCTTTTTTGACGATGGCTGTAGCAAAGTCACGGTGACTCACTTTCAGAGGGGAATTAGAATCAGAAAGCCGAATCAATTCTGCGTCGGAGAGGCCGATGCGAATCTTTCCATCCAGTAAGGCAACGGTGGCAGGAGTCGCGCCGTGGTCGCGTACTTGTTTTTCCATATCCCGTGCAAGTTGCAGGTTTTGCGGGTGGGGAAGCCCGTGTGTGATGACGGTGGATTCGAGGGCAACAATGGGCGCGCCCAGGCTGAGAGCGCGAGAGATTTCGGGAGAGAGTTGAAGGTTGGGATGTTTCATTAATGTTCTTTATGTTATGTAATGAGATGTGTGATGCGATATATCCAGCAGGGCTTTTTCGATCATGGCAAGTTCAGCCTGCTTTTCAATGGATGATCTATTTTCTTTTTGGATCAATACTCTTGCGGCAAGCAGTTCCTTGCGGAAGGCTCTTAACATTTCCATTGCAAGGTTGTTCGTGTCTTTGATGGTAGTCGCCTGCTGTAGGAACTGGCGCGTAAAATTGGGGTTGTTGGCGAGTGCGGGGTTTGCCTTAACCAATTTATCGTATTCCTCAAGTTCTTTATCAGTGAACTTGCGGGTTGTCGTGGGTTTTTCGAAATTTGTGATGATGACACTGTTGATCATTTGAATCAGTTCATCCATCTCATGCTTTTTTCTCGATTGTTCAACTGAACTGCGTCTTTTTTCATTTTCACGCAAGAGGTTCCAGGCTTCCTTGTGTTTGTCAAGGATTAGGTTGGATGGCAATTGCCAGGTGCCGATGTCTATCCATTCAATAGTGATTCCCAATTTCGCGGCTTTTTCTTTGAACTCAGGCTTGAAGAATTGTGATGTGATCTTTGAGCGGGAGACAAAATTTGGTGCATGAGATTCCTGCTTCATGTTTGTCACTGTTTGCTGGCCTGTCATCTCAACCCGCATTTGTGCGATGGTCTCGTTGTTTTGAGAGACGATATCGATTTCCTTTTGACCAATGCTGGCAAGGATTTCACTGAGGGTACTTAAGGTGATCAATCTTTCCAATTCGGAGAGAACGAGCGGAATCGCGGTCGTATCCCAAGGGAAGGTAATACCGGACGGGCTGGATGGCTCCGGGGTGATAATCATTTGGTTATATACGAGTGCATGGACGGCGCGTTCGTCTAATAAATATGTATCTTCCAGGTCGTCATTTTCATCTTCTTTTTCGCGCTGCTTGCGCAGGATGCTGAAAATTATTTTGATGCCTTGCACTTCAATCGGGATGCCATCTTTCGTGCGTGACTTAACTGACAGCCCGCTGACAAACTGGTCGCGCAGATTGATGATGGCATACTCGCGTTTGCCTACTTCGTCATGTTTGCCGATCTCGCGAATACGCTCAAACCTACCGAGTTTCCAGGGTTCACTGCGCGGGGTGATAACCTCTGGTTCACCATCCACTCTTTCGAGCAAGGCCACACTATCCAAATTCACCTGAATCGTGCCCGGGCCGCCAATCAGGATGATGGGCGATGTTTCATCTCTTTCGGTAATCCTGCCTTCGTTGATCGTGATGTGTTCATGGCTGTAGCCGAAGGTAACTTCTTCAAGGAAGTCGGATGCGATGGTTTCATCAGGCAATTCAAATATATCAGCGAGGTAGTAAGTGGCCATGTTTTTGGAGAGGCTGTAAACAACGACCAAAAGAGGAATATATTTTACAAAGCTCAAGCCGATGACGATTGCAGCGTGTAATCTGTTTTCCACGGCAAAGATGTGGAGCAGCATGGTAAAACCGCTCAGTATAAACCAGACAGCCAGACTGGCAATACCTCGCCATCTGTTCCTGAACTGCACGCTTTTATCCGTAAGGCCAAAGAGCAGGGATGCGATCTCGTCGCGTTGCACAGGTCTTCTCATTGGTTTTTCCGATCCTGTCTTTCGATGCGGTCAACTTTGTTAACCAACAGCCATTTCCAGATTTCATCCAGTTTTCTTAATTCTGTTTCCATTTCATCGTTGGGGCGGCTCTCGTTAAGGATGGATTCCTTGAATGGCTCGATCAGGTTCATAAGAGTTGAGAATGCATCTTGCGGCGGTGCAATTGGGTTGTCGAATTTTTGCGATGCGATCTTCGCAAAGTTCTTACTGGCTTCTTCGCGCGCGGCGTTTTCGATCAACGCCTCCTTGTCGTGCAGATATTTTTCCTCCTCTTTAGCGATCTTCATCCACTCTGCGCTCCACTGCTGGATGAACTGTTCTTCCATAACCGGGTCAAACAGGATGTTATGGATGCGCACTTCCATGATCTCAAGTCCGCGCGCTTTGAGTTGCTTGTATTCCAGGCTCTCCAGCCACTCTCCTGTCGGTTCGCCGGTGTCGTTCATTGCCACCACATTTTCCTGCCTAACCCGTTTGTTGATCATATCTTCAATGGTTTGCAGGCCGCTGACACCCCCGGTTGCAAACAGCTCTTCAAGTTTGAATTTACGAATATATTCACGCCAGAGATTCACAACCAGGTGCGCAGGCAGTCTGTTCCAATCCATACGGGTCTGGCTGCTATCTGCGGTGCCAAGCCGAATCACTTCACGGGTGATCGCGTTGCGCACAGAGGTAGGATCAAATCCGTATTGTGAAGTCACGCCGCTTTCAGACGGCATTTTTTTGATGGGACGTTTAATGCTGAATTTGATGCTGATGGTCGGGGATACTTCAAAGCCATCGCGCGTTTGTCCGCTGGTTTGCTGGCGGCGGCTTTGCAAATCGTCATAACTTTTTTGGGATGATGTTTGCGTGGGCTTTAGGAAAGATTGCTCGCTCACAAGCGGACCGATGAACTGCCACTGTGCCCGAAGATCGACACTCCCTGCGATATATTCATTCTCCTTTGTGAATTTGATCCCAGGCCCAACTGTGCTGGTAATTTCGGTATCTGTTCGTAAAACAAGCGCGCTGGCAGTATCCAGCACGATCACACCGGGGCCGCGTTTCTCTGCTTCAGCCGCATGTTTGATCACACGTCCGTTTTTGATAAAAAGTGTTGGTCCGCGTTCACCTGATTCGAAGATCTTTACCCGTGAATAGATCTCCTGCCTGTCTTTTGGGTTTTGAATTGGCAGAACAAATTGGGAAAAGAAGTAGATCAACCGATCCAGCAGATAGAAGGCAAAGATTACGTCAAAGATAAGTATGGCGATGCTGACGTAATAACTAAAAGAAATTCCTAGTCCCCAAAGAACACCATGCCAGATGACCGTTGTAACCAGAATGACACCGACGGGCGTCTGTAATATCGAACCGAATCCACTAAAGAGTTTTCTCATCTTAAGCCGATTCTAAAGCAGAATCGGGCAAAGTGGCAATCGGAGTTATGGGGGATGGACTTGTTGATGCTAGGAAATATTTGGCAATAACCATGCAATTGCCTCTCCAAGATTTTGGCAAATAAAATCCGGTGAGGTGCTGTGATCGTCATCTAGAATCTTGCGAGCTTTTTTTCCGTGTCCACTCAGCAGGAGTATGGTTTTGCATCCGCTTGATTGCCCTGCTTCAATATCGGAAAGTTTATCCCCGATCATAAAAGATGAATTTAAGTCAATATTAAAGTCTTTTGCGGCTTTCAGGATCAATCCCGGCCTTGGTTTTCTACAAAGGCATTCTGGGGTTACCTCAGGGCTGTGAGGGCAATAGTAGAAGGCGTCATAATGTGCACCTGTGCCTGAGAGTTCATTCCATAATTTTTCATTTATCTTTTCAAGTTGATCCACTGTTAAAAGTTTTTTGTCGATAGCGGCTTGATTGCTTATCACAATGGTCAGTATATTCAGCTCATTAAGAATATGCATCGCCTCGCCTGCTGATGGATTGAGTTCAACGTCAGTTGGATCCAATAGATAGCCTCGTTCTACATTAATAGTTCCATCACGATCAAGAAAAATCGCCTTATTGACATATCTTTTTTGATTGAGCAATTCCAAATTTAAATCTTCACTGAATACATCATCAGGAATAAACCTGCTTTTGGGTCTTTGTATACGGGTATTTTTCATGTTAAAAGTTGTATAATACTTTTTGAGGGCAAAATGGACAAATTATTCAGTGCAGATGGAATACGAGGCAGAATTGACCATGGGATTTTATCATCGGAATCCTTGGAACGGTTGGGGATGGCGCTGGCGGTTTGGTGGAGGGAATTTTTCCCCAGCCCGGAGATTTTAATCGGGCGGGATACGCGCGAATCAGGAGAACGGATCAAGCAACATCTGGTCGTGGGGTTGACGCGGGGAGGAGTGCGAGTGGTCGACGCTGGAATCATCACCACACCCGCCATATCTTTCTTAATCATTCATACGGGGGTTTTTTGCGGGGGCATTTCAATATCTGGTTCGCACCTGCCCGTCGTTGAAAACGGGATCAAGATCTTTAACGAACATGGCAGGAAAGTAGATGATGAAGGTGAACGCTTGTTACAGGAATTGTTTTTCGGTCAACTACCCGAACGAATTGGTCGTTTACCAGCGCCAGTTGTTAAAAGTGAGAAACTTATAGATATTTATATTCATGAATTGATTGCGGAATATCCTTCTTTCAAACTGGATAAGAAAATCGCGATTGACTATGCCAATGGCGCCGCGTCGATTGTGGGAGAAAAAATACTTTCGAAATTGAGTATGAAACCACTCTCTGTAAATGTTTCGCCTAACGGAACCAACATAAATAGGCGGGCCGGCTCAGAGCACGCGAGACATGCTCCCAGGGATTTTGCTGGCTTTTTCAAGCGACATGGTTGCGATTTTGGCATTGCGTTGGACGGAGATGGGGATCGTGTGGCATTCATTGATAGAGATGGTAAGTTCTTTGACGGCGATATGATCCTTGCCATGTTGGCACTTGACTTGAAACAATCAGGCAGATTGAAGAGTGACAAGGTCGTCATTACCCAGATGAGCAATAGCGGCCTTGAGAAGCACTTGAAGCGGCACAATATTGAAACAGTAGCTGTAAGGAACGGGGACAGACACATCACGGACGCGTTGCTGAACGGAGGTTTAACCTTAGGGGGAGAGCAAGTGGGTCATATCATTATCCGCACGGATAAGAAGAGAATCACGGGAGATGGGCTGAGAACTGCCTTATGGATTCTGAACGAATTGGCGACCACGCCCAAAGGGGAAATCGGCGATTTAATGGGTGGGCTTCGAAAATGGCCACAAGTGAATACCTCCATATCCCTGCACAAACGTACATTGTTGGATGCGGAACAAATACCGGGATTGAATGACCTTCTAGAAATGATTCGGCAACAGGTTCCGGATTTATCCCGTCTCGAGTGTCGGCCAGCCAGTACGGAGCCTTCCTACCGAGTCATGATCGAGGCGTTAGAGACTCCCATTCATGTTCTCGCGGAGTTGACGCGGCAGGTAGCTCGTCATGTTCAAAAAGAGTTGAATTCCATAAACCAGCCAATCGAAATTCTCGACTGTGTGGATGGCGGGCATATTCACTTGCCAGGATAAACTCCCAGCATGATGAAAACCTGGTTGAACAGGGGTTTGGCCCATTCCGGTGGGATGCGATATTTTTCGATAAGATTGTCCACGTGCTTAGACAATTGTTTTACTATGCTCCTGTCACATTGACTGAAGCGTTTGTAAATGCGTTCTGTCGTTTTTGTGTAGGTGTTGGAGGATACAGAGGAATAGCGATAGTAATACGCAACAGAGAGCAGATAGTGTTCCAGCGCCTCTAGGGAAGTATGTAAATTGATCTTTGATTTCAGTTGCCGATCAAAGACAATGGCACCGATCAATGATTCAACCTGCCCCATCAATTTGAAATATGCATCTGTGACTTCCTCGTCTGGAATTAGTTTCGGCCTGGCGTTTGGAACCAGTTTATACTCCTTCGGTATTTCAGTAATGATTTCGTTCAGTTCCAATAAGGCTTTCTCGTGCTCTAGAGCGCGGAAATACAGCACTGCCAGATCTTGCTTGCTGTCTAACCTTTCGATGAAGTAATCGAGTTTTTCCGCGATCTTGACTGATTCGTTGAAGTAATAAGCGCTCTCCCTTAGAGTGACCTGTCTGGTCCTTCTGGGAAAGTTGCCCTGCGTTTGAAGTAGGTAGAGACAGCGAAAGCATGCCCCCATTTCGTTTAAAGCATAAACATAGCGGATTGTTTCCTGGACCGAGACCCTGAAAATTCGCAGCGCATTGTTCAGGTCAGAAATGGCGGCATGGGTGATTTCGATTGATTTTTCGAGACTAAGTCCATGTTGTGGCCCGGCTTCGGCCATACTGCGCTGGATCATTGCCCGCGTAAGAAAAGCCAGTCCTTTACCGCGCTCGACAGACATGCTCATGAATGTTTCATAGGCGGCGTTTACATTGTCCAGAGCCTCGTGGGAATTTCCGAACCTGTGCAGGATGCTGGCTAGCGATATCTGGCTGAGGGCGACACGGTACCTGGACTTATCTGCTTTGCGTTTTTTCAATCCCTCCTCAATATGAAGTTCAGCAGGGGGTTGGTGCCATAATGCGGAATGGATGCGTCCCATATTGTCGAGCGTGGTGGCTTCCTCATCCGTCAGCTTCGCAAATTCAAAATAGTTCAGCGCCTCTGAAAGTTCCAAGAGGGCGGCTTTGTTTTTTCCTAGATACATCCAATAAGTGTAGCCGAGGTTATTGTGCGTTCGTCCTTTAACAAAGCAAATACGCTTTAATTCATAATCTCCAAGATTCTTCTTAATTTCATTCAGCTTTTTTAGGTCAAAATGTTCAAGGATATCCAGGTTTTCCTTGTAGACCTCGATGGCTTTCTTGATCTTTCCCAGATACATCAGGGATTGCGCCTTCCAAATTCCCAATTCAGCATACGAGGAATAATACAGGTCCTTGTGTTTTCTGTAATTCTCTTTGGCCCAGACAGCCTTTTCGGCTACCTGGATTGCATCCTGGTGACGGCCGCGGAAGGATAAGCGGCGAACCCACATCATGGCGCTATCAATCTGGAATTGTTGCCATAGATCTGGCATGAGAATTTTGATATTTTCGCGATCAATCTCACTGCTGGCAGAATCCTCCTTTGCTTTCGGGTTGGCGTTGACCGCGAATTGAGCCATAGCATCCCGCAGTCGCATTTCAAAGCCGGTCCTGACCATTCGAAAAGCGGAATCTGCCTGTTCGAGATACCATAAATAACCGCTTTTCGGGTTGACCCTCAACCGATAAAACAGCGACTCAACCATCAGATCCGATAATGGGTCGTCTTTTCTTTCCGTACTTTCGGTGCTTTCTGCTCTGGCTTCCGCTGTCGGTGTACTTTTTATTTCTTTGTCATACCATGCAACGATTTTTTTGGAATCTTCCCTCGCCTGAACTGGTTTCAGCAACCCCATGTCACAAATTGCATACATGGCATCATGAAGGAAGTAGGTAATATGCAGGGTTGGCTTTTTTGACAGAGAGAGTTTTGTGAACAATCGCCTTGTTTTCACAAAAGGCAGTTTGGAGAACTCCTTCAATTCCTCTTCGAGGTTTTTGAAATTCGTAGGTTCCAGCGCCGCGAGCAACTCGGGAGAGAGACCATTTCTAGCAAGTGCAAGATGGCTCAGGATGGTTCTTCTCGTAGAGGCACTGTGATCCATGTAGATCTTCAAAAGCATTTTCCCGGCTTCTTTCGCGTCTCCTTTACTTTCGATCTTTTGACGGATTTCATCGAACTTGCCGGTTGCGAGAATGGCTTGCAAGGCAATATCCAGCAATAGGGGATTGTATTTCGTTCGCTCCAGCAGAACGGTCTTCATTTCATCAGTTAGAATTTTTTTCAAGTTGGGATAATCTTGTTCTCGGAACGCGAAGAAACCTTCAGCCTCTTCCTTCGAAAGAACTGATAGATCCTTCGATACGAAATTGATTCTTCCTGAGGCCCTGTCTCTGTTAAAATTCGCCTCATCAATGGCGGTTCTTAAGCGGGCCTCAAAGCGATCCGCAGGTCTTCCAAAAAGAAGGATGGTGGTATTAGTGAGGCGCGTAATCTGATCCAATAGCCAGCCGGTAACCGATGAGGTGTCTTCAATGTTCCCCATTTCCCCCAGTTCCGCTTCAGTTGGGTCGAGCGCGCTTTGCAGCCTTTCGATCGTGTCGAATGCCCATACGAGATGATTTTCCTCAGCGAGTTTTCGGATATCAGATGAAAATGTTCTTTCCACGATCCGACGCTGGTCCTCAAGAGGCGGCCCTCCTGTACCTCCTGTTGACAGTTTGACATAGATTCTTCTTTCATCCAGATAATTCTTAAAATCATCCGCATGTTGGGAAAAGGCGCGGATCAACAACCGCTCGATGCTTCGGTTATTGTTTGTGTCTGGATCATAGAGGTCCAATATGCCGGACCATAAAACCCCATCCTTGCCACTCGGTTCGTAACCATCTATGCTTCCCAACCGCGTTCCAATATCCCTTGCTAGAAAGGTTTTTCCTGCTCCTGCCGATGCCTTAATAAGATAAATCGTCACTCCTTTATTTCCATCGTGCCTTTTGGACAGAATATCATTGTAAATTTCTTTCGCCGAACCTCGGCTGACCCACGGAAAATGTTGTTTCATGATTACGCCTCCATTTCCTTTTTATATGTGGAGAACATTTCGGAGATTTTCTTATGATACTTATCACCAATTAGGGATAAAATCTCGAGTTTTAGTTCAGGATCTCCATCGCCGTTTTCCCACCGGTCAATCACCTGTCTCCAGCTTGCGCCGTTCCAGTAATCCCGCATGGATTGAACCCATTTGGTGCAGTAAGCACCGCGTTTGTTTGGGCTTTGCGCCCGGCTGGCCTGGGCCTGATGATAAATTGCACTGACAATCAGTTGAGGCAGAAAAGAAGCGCTTTTAGCTTCTTCCTGAAAATATATTGCTGCGACATCTTGTATGTCGTTAAATTGTTTAGGATGGCTCAAAGAAAAATTTAATGCAAGGAGGCGCCGGATGGCGTTGTCGGTGAAACGGTATGCGCCACTTTCTGTATCAAAATGAACGATCCAGCGGCGCGTCAATTCATTAATCTGATTATTGTAGTGATCCAACAGGCCGTCATCTTCCGTATTTGCATCTCCCTGAACTTTCCGCAAGATGTATACATTGAAGGCTGGAAACAAACTGATCATTTGGGCGATTTCCCTGGTTTCGTTTGGAAATTCCTCCAGAAAGTAATTGTATGCGAAGCGCGCAGTTTCCCTTTCGGTCCATTTTGGATGCTCCTGAACCTTCTCCAGTAATTTCGGGTGGCCAAATGTAAGTTTGTAAACAGTTTCAGCATCGAATTTCCTTCCCTCGACCATTTCTCTGATTTCATCGGGACTCAAAGGTCCAATCTGGTGATTCTCCTCACGAAGGCGCACATCATATTCCTGCCATTGGCTTAACTCAACTTGGCTTCCGGTTAGAATGAGCGTATCGCCCCTTTCGATAAGCGGCAGAATGGTATTACTTTCGAAGTCGAAAAAGTCTCTGGCTGATGGATCCTTAAGCAGAATGTCCAGATTGTCGAGGAATACCGCCTTGTATTTCGATTTCCTGTTTCCAACAGCCTTGAGAATGGCCTTGGACAAATCCCGAGATTTTGGGTTGGCCACATCCCAATGTCCAGCGATCCCCAAGTCGGCCTCTGTGGACAATCTTCGTTCCGCTTCTTTCAAAAATGTGGATTTACCGCTCCCGCGGCTTCCCCAAAAAATCAGCAAGAGCGGACTGGACTGATCACCCATCCTTCCGAGCGCAGTTTGAATTTTTCCGATCAGATTCAAGCGGGATGCCATCAGCGAATTGGCGCGTGGAGACTTTGACATCTATGTATCCTCCTTGTTAGCGCGTTTTCCCACGCGCAAGTTAACCTTGTTGTGATCCCCAGTAATGATTACCGAATTGGTCGCGTTACCCCCAATTCCGATGTTCCCTTGCGGATCCAACAATTGATAGCCTTGGCCGTGTATCGTCTTGATCCAGCCTGGATCAAGACCGTTTTTCTCTTCCATTTCGATTTTCAATCGCCGAATCGCCTCGCGTACTGCCGCTTCCGTGACCCCATCGCTGTTAGCTTCGGGCCAGGCGGAATGGATTAATTCATCTTTGGAGCATATCTCTCCCTCCGCCTCCACCAACGGTTTAAGTAGGAGTTTGGAGCGTTTGGATAATTTTAGTGGTTGATCCGAATTTTTGAAATACACTTCTGTTCCGCTAGCGAGGAAGGTTTCTGTGTTACCAGACGGGCCGATTATCAGATTCCTGCCCATTCGAAGCCATTCTAGGTGAACCTTTTCCCAACTCTGTAATTCAATCATTGTTGGTATGGGCACATTTTGGCAATGTACTAAGAACAACTCATTCGCCAGCCAGATGATTGCTCGCGGGATACCCTCTGAAAGTTGAATAACTTCTTCATCTATAGATTTCATTTTGCTTTTGGGCTCACATAAACGAGCCAGAACTTGGTTGGGGTTGACTTTATTAGGAGAATAAAAGGTCAGCCTTTGTTTAATTAACTCTTGGAGATCTTTGTCATTCCACTTTATTTCCCGTAGCTCGCATTTTCCAAAATACCTTTCCTGCATAAGGAATCTGTTTCGCAGGTTTTTGGGTAAGAAAAGGCGGAAGCCAATCTTGTCTGCTTGGAGAAGAACTAAGCCTGTCAGCATTTCAATTAATTTGGGCAACGGCACGTTGTCTTCAGGCGTGATGTCTAACAGGCATAACACCTGTTCATATTCTGATAGCTCTTTTCCCAAGATTTGAAAAATCCGTGTGGGGTTCTTTAGATTACCAATTTCCGAACCGTCAAAATCGTTGGCATGTTGCTTGAATCTTCCCGATCTTGCAAGTGCCGACATAAATATTTTTCTGGAAACACCCAAAAGTAATTCCTCGGGGTTGGTTGTTTGCGTAATTAGATCCAGGAAATCTTTGATCTCATATGAAATTGCCAGTGTCTTTGATAACAGACGTTCGGGTGCACAATTCGATGAAATGAATTTTCTTAATGCTGTTTTACCGCTTCCCTCTGCTCCGAAGAATAACCAGTTTTTCCTGCTTTTTGTGATTTCGCTGGATAATAACGACAGCCCTGTGGAAGGCACATAATACTTAGTCGAATCATTTTCTTCTTCGGCCATATTATATTTGAACGGATTTTCTGCTAAATTATTCTTGTTAAGCCATTCGGTTAATAAGGTAGTATCGTTTCCTGTTCCAACATCAATCTCTCTAGGCCTCCCGAGTACCGATATGATATCCGTGCCCTCTAGTTTTTCCTGCTCTACGACTAAATCGTTGACGGTTTCAATTAAATGTTTGCGAAATGTCTCCTCAAATTCGCTCGACCTAAAAGAATGTATTAGTGCCGGATGTTTGCCGCGGGGTTTACATTCTTCAAAAAACTTTAAGACTTTGTTGAATTGCGCCAAATCCTTTGAGTCTAAACCTGTGATTGAAAAGTCATCAGCCTTCTTGTAAACCATAATAACGGGTCGCCGAGATTTGCTCTGTAAAAATGTTTCGTAGGCCCTTTCAAATTCCTCTTGCGTGCCAGAACTATATTGTGTTCCATTTTTTCTTCGCGTACCAGGAGGTGTCCCAAGCCGCTTCCATAGAATAAAAACGAAAATATCGCTTCGTTCGGGTGGAAAGTGTTCCAGAATAATTTCGTTTGCAATGCCTGCATTGGGCGGAACATCCTCCCAACCGGCGGCTCGAAGCGAGGGAAGTGTGGGAAATCCCTCCTTCGATCTTTGGAATGCTTGAAGTATCTCATTTGTATATGATATGACCTTGAACGCGTTACTTCTTTCTTGGGGCACATCTCTTGGAGAACCTATGAAAATCCGAATGTATTGCTTCTCATCTGGCATCGGTTTTTTTCCTCCCGACAGTGACATATTGGGTTGCCCTCAAGCCATCAGGCGCATAAAAGCGCTTCCATCCTCGTAATGATGAGACTCTTTCTTGATTTCAGATGGAAAAGGGCTTTGCTCTGACCGTTCATTGTTTCCAAAAATCTTGTTTCTTAATTCAAACAAATCTGAAATTCGCGGAATCAGCGATTTCGTCTGAACATCTTTATTGAGGGGTGTGATGCGTTCAATCAAGTAGGCGTCCATTCCAAGTTCTATGGCGGCCTTGACGAATGACCAACGATCATCAACGAAAATACTTTTATTGATCTCGACGTCTAATTTCTCCACCGCGAGCCGATAAATTTCGGGTTCGGGTTTTATATACTCGAATTCATAGGACAGCAATATAAAATCAAAATACTGCCCTAGCCCAAGCCGGTTAATGATTTTGTTTGCGGACGGGAATGCATTCGAAATAACTCCTAATTTCAGACCTGCAGCTTTAAATTCAGCCAAGACTTCGTGCACATCCTCAAAACAATCAAAAGATCGAGCGTCCGAGTAAATTTTTGCCAGAATTTTTGCTGATCTTTCTTTGTCTGAAGTGATTTCAAGAATGGTCAGCAAAGAGGTAAAGAAATCATTCCAATATCTAATCTCGTCATTCGGCTTGACTATCCTTTTAATATTGTCCTTGTCTGAAGGTTTCTGGCGTCGGTTCCATTCAGCCCGAAATGCCTCTAAGTATTCAACTATTCCGAGCGGTTTCTGCCTTATCTGGCCTAGTGTCAGGCATATTTTGTTCACAATTTCTAACTTAATACGTACAACTGTATCACCCAGGTCAAAAAAAACAGCTTGAGGTAATGACATTTTGGTTTTCTCCCGACGACAGAATTAACTATTTTTACCATCGGTCGGGAATTTAATATCACACACTTTTTCCACAAAATTTAGCCGAGTCAAGCACATACTTGTGGCAAATCTATCATGTTCAGATTCTTTCATAACCTTTTTTATTCGCCTTGATTCCCTGGCTGTCCTTCAAATTTTGCGACCGCAATTACTATGCCGACAATATTAACATTTCTGTTGATTGGTAGCGGTCCGTACAAACCGGGCGGTTCGGTTTCTGAAATTAACAAATGATCGGATTTTGAGTAGCGCTTCACAATAAATTGATAACCTGAGCCGGAATTGTCCGGGCAATTAGCGACGACAATAGCGCCATGGCTGGCGTCGTTGCTTTCGTAGTACAAGACAAAATCATTCTCTATGATCGCTACAGGTTTTGAGGCGTTCATACTGTGGCCTGAAACTTTTGCCCAGCCATATTTCTTTCCCTCTATCAGGGTAATCAAATGATCACCTTGCTTTAGCGAATAAATATGATGAGGTTTATCGTCCATGATGATTTCGTCTATAAAAACGCCATCTTCTTTCAGGAAAGATTCGCTCCAGGTTGGACCTTTTGGATTGGCGTATACCCCGCTGTATTTTGGCATCCAAGGCATGGTAAGACGCGTGTTGTTTTTGACAGATTTGGGAGGCTGTGCTTTTTTCTTTTGTTTAGAACAACCTTCCAATTGGTCATGTAATAAGTTTTTGAGAATTAAAGCTTTTTCTATATATTCCGTTGGATGAAGCCGTATATAGTCTTTTGTAAGCGTCTCCAGGGCTTTTTCGTATTCGCGGAGGGCGAGATGATCTTTTCCGCCCTCTTCATAGGTGCTGCCAAGCATGGCCCGCCCAATGATGTCGTTCCAGGTTTCGCCCTGGCTGCGAAAATGCTGGCTTGCGGCTTCGAGTTCCATGATCGCGGTTTCGTTTTCCCCCAACTTAAAATGTAAAACACCATTTAGAAACAAACAAATTCCCTCCTTGTTGCATGAGTAACAATGGGTCTGCTCGCGGTTTTCGCATTGCCGTAACATTATGAGGCTCATATTTTCCGTATTGTCAAAAGACTTTAATATTGAAATCCTTATTTTTTCCATAATTGGATCTTCGATTTCAAGCAAGCCGGTTAATATTTTGGGAATAGGTGTCATAATTGCCCTTATATTTGAGGTTTTTCAAGCAGGTCTTGCAGTTTCTCAAGTGTTTCAAGAGTTTCTCTTGCTGTGTAACTTCGCATATACGGGTCGCTTAGGCCATGGTCTAAAATTTCTGAAAGAGATAACAGCAATGCCTCCGTAAGCCGCCCGCTGTTGTTCTTTCTCAAGCCGTCTGCAATCGCCAAAATGAGGTCGTGCTGGGCGTCGGCCCTGACTTTCTCATGGGCGCGGATGCCAAACGCTTTTGCCTTGCCATCCATGATCGTGGTCAGGCTTTGTTTTTCCGCTTCCCAATATTTAACATAATAATCTCCCACTTCCTGGGGGATTTTTATGGAGAGTATTTGAAAATCTGTGACATACACGCCAAAAGCGTTTGCCGCATTGTTGAGCGCGTTGAATATTTCGTTAGTGGCATCTGGCGATAAAATTTGCCCGCTATTACGATCGGCAACGAGGAGGTCGTCCAGGAACCTGCTGCCAATGTAACCGGGAACAACGCCGGAAATCTGCCCCCAGATGGCATCCTCCCAAGTGAACTCACTAGGTTCTTCTGTTGGAACTGACCAGCGTACCGCGTACCGCTCGATGGCTTTTTTAACCGCTTCGGGATCATAGGGATAAATCAATTGGGGCTTGGTGCTTATTTTTTGTGGATCTCCGACACGGTATTCTATGCAAATTGTAAGGCCAACAATAATCCCATCTTTTGTCCATACGGAAATATCCCCTGTTTTGGACTTTGTGCGTAAATCCACAGCATATTTAATCGTCTCGTACCGTTCTAGGAAAGAAACACCAGGTCCGACAACGCGCGAAAAACGATTTCCGCGCTCGATGTAAAGGGCGGAGCCGTCGAATACGATTAAGAGGATAGGTCCGCCAATATTACGTGCCAGCCATGCGGGCCAGTCGTCTTTTTTGAGGAATTCGCCATTTTGAACCAGGATGTACCTAAACTGGGAAATGGAAGGAAACCACTCACTAAAAGGCATTGGGAGCTTGATCCGGCTGCTGACACGGTAATCAATGACGTCGGCGGGGATAACACTCGCTGGAGGAATATAAAATTCCCAAAAGAATTCCTTTGCGTGGCGAAACGCAATTTTCTTAACCCGTTTGACTGCCACATATACCAGTACGGCTGTGATTACCATTACTCCAAAAGCAATGGGCCAATCCTGCTTTGCGTATACCTTCAACGTTTGCCGTTCATACCGGATGAGATATTGCTTATTTGCATCCCGAATCACCCATTTACTGCCGGCCTGTTCTACTATAATGGTGGCGTCGGCGGTCAGTAGCTTGCTTTTGATTTGGAATGCTTCACGAATTGGAACGGACACCTGACTTACATTCAGCATCTCAGCAAACACGGGGTCAAGGCTGAACAGATACTGCTTAATATAGAGTTTGCTTAACAAGAACATGACCCCATTTTGCCTTTCATACACATTCAGCGTTTCTCGCTTCTTTCGGATAATGTATTGCATATTTTCATCCTGAATCGTCCACTCGCTGCCAGCTTGTTGCGTTGTTATTGCCGCCTTCTCGGTCAGAATCCAACCCTGGCCTTGAAACGCTTCATGAAGGGTTTCGGTTACCTTCCCCGCATCCAGTGCCTTGGTAAATCCAGGGTCAAGATTAAACAAGTGCTGGTTTAAAGGAAGTATCGCGAACAAGAAAATGATGCTGTATAACAGAGCTATGATCAATGATGTCGTGCCGACAAGCGATGCGATGGGTGAAATTGCACCTGCGTCGTAATAGGCGTTATCGGCTGTGTACGCCGCCTGCCATTTTTCGGGGTCTTTCAAGAAGGGAAATTTCGCATCCATTTATTTGCTTACCTTTGTCAGCCCAATGATTACTATTGGTCTCGCCAGGAATCGTGTAGTTCCTTGATTTTTTCCTCTTCTTCGGGGGTGTTCTTGTGTGCGTAATCTTGAAGAGCGTTCAAGTATCGCATTGCGATCACGTGTTTGGATAATTGGGGATGCATATCATGTGTTTTTTGTAGCGCTTCTGCAATAGAGTTTAGTAACTGAGATTCGGCGTATGCACGCGCTTCCTGTTGGTCTCGTTCTGCACCTGCTTCGGCGTCCGCCAGTTTTTGGTTTCGTTTGTGTTTCCACTCGGAACCCCACGCGGCTATTTGTTGTTTTGAGATTTCGTCCATTTTGTCCTTTCCGTTGGGCGGGAATCTAAAATTAACGACACGCGCTACCACCAATAAGATACCTTTTGAATGTAAAGTTAATGCAGCGCGATCCTTTACTTCTTGGGCAATATCGTTCATGGCGTTAGCCCCCTTTTTATCGTCTGTCGGACGCCAAAATTCATCTAACATTTTTTGTGAAACCACTTTACGCGTCTCTTCGTCGACAATGTTCAAGGCCCATTGATCCCATGGTATTGTGACATTATCAGAACCAATTGTTTTGGCGCTTGTCGTGCTGAGCGCCGCCTGAATACGACGGTGTGAGAACGGAAAACTTCCCGTTGTATAACTTGGTATATTAGCGTCTTGTAAAATGGGATTTATAGCACGCAATTGAGCGTAAGTTTTATTATCCCAGGATTCAGGGTCCATACGGAATCCTGTAAATACGCGTACGATGAATTTGATCCCATCCTTGCTGACCACGTCAATTTCATTAGTACGGAGCTGTAAGCGTAGATCAATGATCTGGAGGGGCTGTTCGAGTTTCCCCGTAAATATCACGCCGGGACCGGCCACACGATTGAATTGGGTCCCACCCGTGATTCCAACTACATGATGTGATTTTGTCCAAATAAGCCCTGGGACTGGAAGGTCGCGTGCGAAATCACCCTTGATCCGTGTTTCCACTTTTTTCCAAGCATGATCTGAAACCACAAGTATTGGGAATTGGCATCCCCATGTATAAGACACCAGAACAAGAAACCGCTTCCATCTTTCAGTTGTATCTTCCGGGTTGGAAGTCGGCAGGGTGACCATTGCCAAAATATAGAGCGCCGAGTAATACGTTAGAATCAATGGAAGGGAAATGAATAAAACACCGACCCAGCGATTAATAACCCAGCCAAAGAAAATCGCTGCAAGATGTCTCGTTACAGAATGGAGCCATCGTTTTTCGCCATATTCATATCCATATACATATGCAATGCCCAGGCCGATCAGAATAAAGATTACCCACCTGAGTATTGCCTGTACCGGTGTAAACCCGGTAAATCTGAATAGTAAAATGGGCAAAAACCAAAATATTCCAATTAGTAATGCTTCCGCTAAAATCCAAATGATTTCTTGAGAAATAACATCGCGTTTTTTCTTATTCCTATTGTAATAGTAAACATCATATCCAATGAATATGGTTAGCACTATCCAGGGGAATATTAAATCTAAAACCGCGTTGGCTGTTGCCAACGTATTCTTGACTATTGCAATCCAGTCCATTACTCCAAGAATACTCAAATCAAAGATCTCCCTAGCTCTTTGTCAAGTTTTACATTGTATATGACTAAATCGGATATTTTTTTGCTGAAATTTTAGCTTTAGGGTGTATCCCAGTTAGGCAGTTTTTGAATAGTATGTACAAGTTAATAATTCTGACCACCTTTTTGCATGGGCACATTTTACCCAAAAATTACAGCACCATGACAAATTTCAGTATATACTGTCGCATATCACCTTGTCAAGAACAAATGTCATGATGAAACTGGAATTCCACTGCCATACCAACACCTCAAAAGACTCTCTCGCCCACCCTGCGGATCTGGTTAAGGCCGCGCGGCGTAAGGGACTTGACATACTTGTGGTCACCGACCATAACTCGATTGTCGGGGCTTTGGAGGCGCAGGCGATTGATTCTGAATTGGTAATTGTAGGTGAAGAGATCATGACGACGAAAGGGGAAATTCTTGCGGCGTTTGTGCAGGAGGAAATCCCCCCCAACCTTACGCCTGAGAAGACTATCTCACTATTGAAAGAGCAGGGGGCATTCATCAGTGTGTCTCATCCGTTTGATGAAATCCGTGCGGGAGGATGGAAGGAACATGATCTCCTTGAGATCGCCCCATTGGTAGATGCAATCGAAGTATATAACTCGCGTTGTATGCTTCCGCGATTTAATCGTAGAGCGCAGGAGTTTGCGGCGAGACATAATCTGGCTGGCACTGTCGGCTCGGATGCGCACGCGGCTTTCGAGGTGGGGAGGTCGCTTATGTTGCTGGATCAATTTGAAGGCGCGAATGGTATGCGAAAGGTAATTCGTCAGGCAAGGTTTAAGGTGAAGTGGTCGCCCTGGTGGTTCCATCTGACTTCCAGATATGCATCCATGGTCAAGAAAAAATCTTGACATGTAGTTTTAGCCATGATAATCTTGCGTGCAGTGTGCCCGGATCGCCTTTGAAAGCGTAGAAGGTGGACGGGTATAAATTTTTTCTCAGCAGGAGTTGTGAAAGATGTCTGAGCGTTATGTTGGAACCGTCAAGTGGTTCAATGCGACCAAAGGCTATGGCTTTATTGGACGCGAAGGTGGTGAGGATGTGTTCGTCCACTTTACTGCCATTCAGAGCGATGGCTATCGCAAGTTGGAGGCTGAACAGAAGGTTGAGTTTTCTGTGGAAGACGGCCCCAAAGGTCTGCAAGCCGCCAATGTCGTTCCACTCTCGTAAGACTGAGCCTGACGGCTAAGGTTTTGCGAAATAAACAGGGTTGTCGTGAGATAACCCTGTTTTTATTTAACGTGAATTATGGATAAAAAAAAGCAGGCCGTTGTGTCACCCTGAAGGAGCGCTTTTCAGCGACTGAAGGATCTCAGAAGTAGGTTACGAGATGCTTCGCGCCTGAGAAGCGGCACTCAGCATGACACGCCTCCTTATCCATTATTGACGTTATTTAATGCTTTATTTCTTCTTGGGAGTTTCAGGGACGGATTCTCGCGGCTCTAACATTCCCCAGCGGCTTGCGCCGAGATATAAAATATCGAGCACTAAATCTTCATAGCGAATGTCTTCGGCTTTGGCTTGCAGGCAGAGATCGCTATAGTCCGGGGTGAGGCCGGGCAGGGTGTTGATCTCGATTAAGCGCGGATTGCCTTCTTCATCGAGCCGAATGTCTGTGCGGGAGAAATCCAGCGCATTAAGGATTTGATGCGCACGCACAGCGAAATATTTTAATTTCTTTTCAAGTTCGGGTTCGATCTCCGCAGGGCAAAAATATCCGGGCGCACCATCTGCGCCGACATCTTTTGATTTTGCTTCATTGCTATATACCCAGGGTGTAACAGAGCGACTGGTATCCAGCTCAAGAACGGGGAAGCGATGAAAACCATCTTTCTCGTACCATTCCGGGTGGCGTGAAAATAGTTTTGAGTCGGAACGGCCCAATATGCCAACTGTGAATTCACGTCCGGGTAAAAAAGTTTCAACCAGCGCAGGTTGTTGATAACTATTGATGATGTATTGGGTGCGTTCACGGAGTTCTTTTTCGTTATTGACGATGGCCTTCATATCCACGCCCATGCCGGTGCCTTCGCGCGCTGGCTTTACGAAGAGCGGGAATTTCAATTCGGGGCGGAGAGGTTCATCACCGATATTGAATTCCTGAAAGGGGGCAACGGGCAGGCGGCGATCCCGCCAGATGCGTTTGGTGAGGGTTTTATCAAGGGAAATGCCATTCGTTAAAACGCGGGAGCCTGTGTAGGGGATGCCAAGCATTTCGAGCAGGGCAGGCACTTGCGCTTCGCGAGCGTCACCGCCGAGGCCTTCGGCGATATTGAAGCAAATGTCTGGCTTTTCTTCGCGCAGCGCGTAGGGTAGGTCCCTGTCAGCTTGGATAAATGTGGTTGTATGGCCATCAGTTTCGAGCGCGGCGCGAATCGAATCTATCGTCTCGATGTGGTCATAATCGGCGAAAGCATCAGGCGGGACGCCTTCAGGCTTGGCATGGTTATCATCTTTTATATTGGCGAGGACTGCTATTTTCCAGTATCGTTTCATTTGGCGTTGCGGTGTCTTTTCTTCCACACGGTTTAGCGGCTCGGGCATCTTTGCTCCTTAAGATGAAGGAATTTGCATTTCGTATTGCAATCATAGCGCAGATGAGAAGTATATGCAGGATTTCTTAAGGTAAAAGATGTTTGTAACTAGACAATCATTAGCCTTTCAGGTATCATTGGCTCGCTTGTGCTCTCGCTCACTAAGGCAAGATTAAGAGATTTGCAGGCGGAAAACAACAAATATACCCGGATAAGCCCCTTATCCGGGTTCTTGTACGTAATACGAATTTTGGTGGAGGCTAGGTAATGTCAGACTTGATCAAGCAGATCACAAGTGATTTGCAGAAACAAATTGAAGGCTTTGAGCCTGAACTCAACATCAGCGATATTGGTGTTGTAGTTGAATCGGGTGACGGGATTGCCCGTGTGCATGGCCTTGCGAACGTTAGAGCGCAGGAACTTGTGCAGTTCTCGAATGGCGTGATGGGCACGGCGTTCAACCTTGAAAAAGACAGTGTGGGCGTGATCGTGATGGGCGCATACGACGGCATCATCGAAGGCATGACCGTTCGCGGGACGGGGCGCATCGCTTCCGTGCCGGTAGGGGATGCAATGGTCGGACGCGTGGTCAACTCTTTGGGCGAGCCGATTGACGGCAAGGGCCCGATTGCGACTACAGGGTTCCGCCCAATTGAGCGCATTGCTCCAGGTGTGGTTCAACGCCAGGACGTGGACACTCCGGTGCAGACCGGTATCAAGTCGATTGACTCGATGATCCCGGTGGGACGCGGTCAGCGTCAATTGATCATCGGTGACCGCCAGACTGGGAAAACTGCCATCGCAATCGATGCGATCATCAATCAAAAAGGCAAGGATTTGATCTGTATTTATGTAGCCATCGGTCAGAAGAAGGCCGCAGTTGCGCGTACAGTTGGTATTCTCGAACGCGCTGGGGTTATGGATAATACAATCGTGGTTGTAGCCGCTGCTGATGAATCAGCAGCCCTTCAATATATCGCTCCATACTCAGCTTGTGCCATCGGCGAAGAGTTCATGGAGACGGGCCGCGATGCTTTGGTGATCTACGACGATCTTTCCAAACATGCGTGGGCATATCGTCAGGTTTCCCTGCTTCTGCGCCGCCCGCCCGGACGTGAAGCGTATCCTGGTGATGTGTTCTACCTTCACTCCCGTTTGCTTGAACGCGCCGCCCGCCTCGCGAACAAGTACGTCATCGTGAAGAATGATTTCAAAGAAGCCATGGCTTCCGAAAAAGATGGCGTGGATGGAAAAGTTTATACGGGCCCCGTTTCCAAAGATGAAGCGGAAGAAGCCCGCAAGAAGATGAAGGATGATCAAAACTACAAGATCATCAAGGTAAAGGGTACGGGCGGTTCACTCACTGCTTTGCCAATCATTGAGACCTTGCTCGGCGATGTCTCGGCATATATCCCCACGAACGTAATTTCAATTACAGACGGTCAGATCTACCTTGAATCCAACCTTTTCAATGCGGGCATTCGTCCTGCGGTGAACGTGGGTATCTCCGTTTCCCGGGTAGGTGGTGATGCGCAGACCAAGGCCATGAAACAGGTCGCTGGCCGCTTGCGCCTCGACATGGCGGCGTACCGCGAATTGGCGGCCTTCGCTTTGATGGCCTCCGATCTCGACAAATCCACACAGCAGCAGTTGAGCCGCGGCCAGCGTATGCAGGAAATTCTCAAACAGCCACAATATCGGCCCATGGAACTTGAGGATCAAGTCATTGTTATTTACGCGGGCACAAACGGTTTTGCCGATAATGTGCCGCTTGAAAAGATGGCGCAGTGGCAGGCAGATCTCATCCGTTATATGGCTTCTTCACATCCTGAGGTTAGAAAAGATATCGTCGCAAAGCGGGTAATTTCCGACGATAACCGCATCGCTCTCACAAAAGCCCTCGACGCTTTCCGCGCGGGTTGGCAAGCCTAAGACGAACCAAGGAATAGAGGACTAATCTTATGGCTTCCGCTCGTGAAATGCGACTCCGAATCAAGAGCGTAAAAAACATATCGCAGGTCACGCGTGCTTTGGAAACAGTCAGTGCCAGCAAGGTCCGCAAGGCGATCAACGCGGTCACTGCGACCCGCTCCTATGCAACAAAGGCGTGGCAGGTTTTAAAACACGTTGCCGAACAACCGGGCCGTGAAAGCCTACATCCATTGCTTGCGAGGCGTGCATCTGTTAATAATACATTGGTTCTGGTCATTACCGGTGACCGTGGACTGGCCGGCGCCTACAATTCCAATGTGATCCGTTTTACGGCTCAACGCTTTGACCCGAATCCTGTTCCCGTTAAATATATTGCGGTCGGCCGAAAAGGGCGTGACCTGCTCATCCGCCGCCGCAAGGAAGTGATCGCGGAATTCAGTAATCTTCCCGCAGCGCCCACATTTATGGATGTTTCCGCAATTGGTCGTTTGGCTGTGGATGCGTTCAAAAATGGTGAAGTGGATGAGGTCTATCTCGTTTACACAGACTTTGTCAACATGGCCCGTCAGATCGCTACAGTAAAGAAGCTCCTTCCGCTTGAGCTTGGTGGGGAAGGCCGTGTGGAAGATTATGAACACAAATCCACAACTGGGCCGTCTGCGGCATATGAATATGAACCAGACCAGCGTGAAATTCTGGATGAGATCATCCCGCGCTTTACTGCATTGCAGGTGTATCAGGCAATTCTTGAATCACAAGCCAGCGAACATGCCGCGCGCATGATCGCGATGCGCAATGCGACAGACAACGCGAAGGAATTGGTCGGCGCGCTGCAATTGGCTTACAACAAAGTTCGTCAGCAAGGCATTACGAACGATATCTTAGACATTGTGGGCGGCGCAGAAGCGCTGGCCGCGAAATAACTGGAGGAAATCATGGCAAAAGCAACTGGCCGTGTTGTACAAATCTTAGGTGGTGTGGTTGATGTTGAATTCCCCGAGGGTGATATCCCTGGGTTGTTCGAAGCGATTGAAGTGGAACGTCCTGGGCAAAGTGTGTTGATACTTGAAGTTCAAAAACACCTGGGCGGTAATTGGGTTCGCACCGTATCCATGGACTCAACCGATGGCCTTCAACGCGGTGTTCCCGCTTTCGCAACCGGTGCCCCGATCATGGTTCCAGTGGGACCAGCTACGCTCGGACGCATCTTCAATGTGCTTGGCAACGCAATCGATGAAAAGGGTGAAGTTGCTGCTGCAACTCGTTATCCCATTCACCGCCTGGCTCCCGATTTTTCTGAACAATCGACGCGTGTTGAAATTTTTGAAACCGGTGTAAAAGTTATTGACCTGATTGCTCCGTTTACCAAAGGCGGTAAGACAGGCATCTTCGGTGGCGCTGGAACTGGCAAGACCGTTATCATCATGGAACTCATTCGTTCTGTGGCTACCGAACACGAAGGTAATTCCGTTTTCGCTGGCGTGGGTGAACGTACTCGTGAAGGTACGGGCCTATACCGCGAAATGCTCGAATCAGGCGTTATGAAAGATACCGTCATGGTGTATGGTCAGATGAATGAACCTTCCGGCGTGCGCTTACGCGTTGCTCTGACCGCCCTTTCGATGGCTGAATATTTCCGCGATCAGGGCAAGGATGTGCTGCTCTTCATTGATAACATTTTCCGCTTCTCCATGTCTGGCTCCGAAGTGTCCGCTCTGCTTGGTCGTATGCCTTCCGCGGTGGGTTATCAGCCAACTCTCGCCACTGAAATGGGTGAGTTACAGGAACGCATTACCTCCACCCGCACTGGCTCGATCACATCCATGCAGGCTGTTTATGTGCCCGCAGATGATTACTCCGATCCTGCTCCTGTGGCGACGTTTACACATCTGGATGCGACCATTGCTCTCGAACGCTCCATCGTGGAAAAGGGTATTTACCCCGCCGTGGACCCGCTCGGTTCAACCTCCCGAATTCTTGATCCTAATATCGTTGGAGAGGAGCACTACCGAACAGCTCGTGAAGTTCAGCGTGTCCTCCAGCGTTACAAGGATTTGCAGGACATCATCGCCATTCTCGGTATTGATGAACTCTCCGAAGATGATAAACTCATTGTGTCCCGCGCCCGCAAGATCGAGCGCTTCTTCTCACAGCCATTCTATGTGGCTGAACGCTTCACGGGTATTGCAGGCAAGTACGTGCCTCTCAAGGATACTGTCCATGGCTTCCGCGAGATCCTTGATGGCAAATGCGATGACCTTCCTGAACAGGCCTTCATGATGGCTGGTACCATTGACGACGTGCGCGAACGCGCGGAAAAATTAGCGAAGGCGTAATATCGTCATTGCGAGCCCTTCGGGAAGCAACCCGCTAATCGTGGAGATTGCTTCGCCAAAAAACGGCTCGCAATGACATGGAAATAACCATGACCATTCGATGTGAAATTGTTTCCCAGGATCGCACTGTATTCACAGGAGATGTGGACATTGTTGTGCTTCCCGGTGCAGCAGGTGAAATGGGCGTTTTACCCAAACATGCACCTGTTCTCACCACCTTGAAATATGGAGTGATTAAGATCCGCAAAGGCGGAAAGGAAGAGTTGTTTACCGTAGCTGGCGGTGTGGCAGAAGTGCAGCCCGATATTGTCACTATCCTCGCGGACCGGGCTGAGAACATTCAGGAAATTGACGTGGTTCGTGCCGAAGCCGCGAAAAAGCGTGCGGAAGAATACCTTGCCAAAGGCGTATCTGCAGACCCAGATCGCTACCTTATTATGGAAGCCGCGCTACGCCGTGCGAACTTGCGCCTCGATGTTGTTCAACGATATCGCAGAGGCCAGGCGCGTATTCCATCCACGGAGAACTAGATACACGTGGCATTATTCTCAAAAGACCTGGGCGTAGACTTGGGCACCATGTTTACCCGTCTTGCTGACAGTGCTCAGGTGCTGTTGGAGGAGCCGACGATTGTTGCCATCGAGGTGGATGACCAGAAGATGGTTGCGGCCGGTCTTGAAGCACGAGACATGTACGGTAAAGTTCCTGAAAACATAGAAGTGGCGCGTCCGCTCAGGCATGGCGTAATCGCCGACTATGAAATTACAGAAACCCTGCTTGCGTATTTGTTGCAACGTGTCAGCGGTTCCATGCGCATCTTCCGTCCGCGCGTGATGATCTCTGTCCCTTATGGGGTGACTAGTGTGGAACGTCGCGCGGTTTATGAAGCAGTCATGGAAGCGGGTAGCCGCGAGGCTTTCTTGATCCAACAGCCGTTGGCAGCTGCGATTGGTATTGATCTTCCCATCAACTCCCCATCTGGAAATATGATCATCTGTTTGGGCGGTGGATGCACCGAAGCCGCAGTGATGGCTATGTACGGTATTGTCGCCGCAGATACCTTGCGGGCAGGCGGCATGGATCTGGATGAGGCCATTGTCAATTATGTGCGCCGTAAATATGGTGTGATCATCGGGCAGGTGACAGCCGAACAACTTAAGATACGTATCGGTGCAGCGGTCCCACAGGATATTGAAAACAGTATGGAAGTGCAGGGACAGGATCAAGTCACTGGCTTGCCTCGCCCTGTTACTTTGACAACTGGCGAAATTGTGGAAGCTTTGCAGGAGCCCTTGAGGCAGATCGTGGAAATAGGCCGCAAGGTATTGGAAAAAACCCCGCCTGAATTGGTCTCGGATATTATTGATCGCGGCGTTGCCTTGTGCGGCGGCGGTGCTTTGTTACGCGGCGTAGACAAATTGCTGACCAAGTCCCTGGGTATTCCTGCGTATTTGGTCGATAACCCACTGACTTGTGTTGTGCAAGGCGCTGCGAAAAGCTTTGGCATGTTGAATGTGATCCGTAGGAATCTGCCGCAAGTTTAAACCATAAAGAGTGTCACCCTGAGCGATAGCGAAGGGTCTCTGAGACTGGCGTAGAGATTCTTCGCTTCGCTCAGAACGACACAGACGAAGTTTTGTTTTACCAAACAGGTGACTCAATGTTGAGTCACCTGTTTGGTTTTAGGGCTTAGTTAGCAACTGATTCAGACTATGAATCTGCTGGTTGAATAGGAGCAGGCTTCGGCGTGGTGTGATGCGGCTCTTAATCCAAATAAAAAAACTCGCCACGAAAAAATCGGGCGAGTCAAGTTTATTCAGCCTTTATAGATAATAGGTCATTCTTTGCAGATGCGTCGCCGGGTCGATGTATTGCACTTTCACATTATTCGGCACATTCAAGCTGATGGGGGCGTAGTTGAGTATGGCTCTCACACCGGCCTGTGTCAGTTTATCGGCAACGACTTGTGCGGCAGGCGCGGGGACGGTGAGCATGGCGACTTTTATGTTGGACCCTTTGATGACCTCAACAATTTTGTCGGCGTCCTGAATGACAAACTCGCCAATCTTTTGACCAATCTTTTCCTTGTTATTATCGAAGATCGCCACAATCCGAAATCCGCGGTTTTTGAAGCCCTGATAATTCGCAAGCGCGTGCCCCATATCACCAGCCCCCACCAGCACCACATCCCAAATGCGATCTACTTTGAGAATTTCGCGAAGCTTATCAAGCAGGTAGGCAATCGAGTAGCCAGTACCTTGTTTTCCAAATTCGCCAAACTGTGAAATATCCTTACGAATCTGCGCGGCGGAAATACCCACGTGTTCACCAAGTTCCTGGGATGAAGTGGTCTTGACACCATTATCCGCCATACGTTGAAGCGCGCGCAGATAAACAGGGAGCCGCCCGATGATAATATCTGGTATTTTTTCTGCGTTCATGTGCCCTCGACTTTGTGAAATTTATCTGTAACTGTATCATAAAATTTGATTTAGTGCAATTCAACACAAATAATTCACAATCAAAAAAACGGCACATCATTGGATGACATGCCGCTTCTTTCTCCGCTGGTATCTGCTACACCTGCCAGGACTTCACTTGTTCTGACGTAGGTGCGCCCTTCCGCCCGATGACTTTGTATACGTTCACCGGCTGGGTCTTGCCTTTCACTGTCACTGCGTCGGCGAATTCTGCGTCAAATTCATTTTTGACCATTTGATAGGTACTCTCACTAATGAGAATGGGCCAGGAGTAGGTTTTCGTCAGGTCTTGCAAACGGGAGGCGAGGTTGGCATTATCACCGATCACTGTGTAGTTGATACGCTGTTCCGAGCCGACCATCCCTACGAATACTTCACCGGAGTTTACACCAATTCCCATTTCGATCTGGCTTTGTCTTCCCTCATTTGCCCATTGTTTTCGAAGGTCTTCGAGAGCTTTTCTCATATCCAGTGAAGCACGTAATGCGCGGACAGCATGATCTTTAAACGGCACAGGTTCACCAAAGAAAGCAATGATGGCATCGCCTTCGTACTTATCTACTGTGCCGCCATGCTTGTAAATCACCTTGGACATGGCTTCCAGATATGGGTTGAGCAGGGCCACTACATCCTCGGGCATAAGTTTTTCAGAGAGAGTGGTAAAACCGCGAATGTCGGAGAAAATGATGCTGACATCGGAGCGTTTGTTCAGCGAATTCAAATCCTGCGTAGCCATCATCTGGTCTACCATTTCAGGTGAGATGAAGCGGCTGAATAAATTGCGGACGCGTCTCTTCTCCAGCTCCTGTGATACAGCCTGTTCAAGTGTAGGCAGGACGACTCCTAAAAAGAGCATGATCTGCGGAGTCACTATGGGCAGAACGTATCTTTCGCGCATGAACAGCACCCCAGCCAAAATCACGTAACCCACCATACCAACGATGAGCAAGGTGACGGTGAGCGAGGGACGCTTCGAAAGTGAGATCAAGTATGCGAGGGCAGCCGCAACTATGGTGATAAGAAGAGCGATCCAGGGCGCGGCTAACGTAAGATATTTGCCATTGATCAATGTGTCTATTGTGCTGGCTACGATCTCCACACCGGAGGTGGGGACTTGTGCCGAGAAGGGGGTTGGGTAAATATCCTGAAGGGTAATGGAGGTTGCACCGATCAACACGATCTTATCGCGGAATGCATTCGGGTTTTGTTCAAGAACATCGCCGATTGCAACACTGGAGGCCGAGTAGGTGGTGTATGTGTCAGCAGGCCCTGCAAAGTTGACCAACAACTGCCCGCCGTGCAATGGCACGGTTACGCCATTGAATTGCACACTGTTGCTCGTTACGTTGGAAGGAGGCGAAACACCGAGGTACAGCCTTGCTATTTCAAAAGCCCAGTGATAGTAGGGTACTTCATTATAGAGATCAAAGGTTTGTACTCCGCGCACGATGGCATCTTCATCGCGTACCACTGTGGTAATGCCCATGCCATCCAGAACTTCCTGGTAAGCAGCCAATGGTTCTTGAATGCTTGGATAGGTGAATCCTTCTATGTTGTTTTGAAATATCTGTGCGATTGACACAGCAGAAGGAGCGTTTGCCAGAGCTTCTGCAAACTTCTGGTCGTTGGCGGGGTCTTTGTCATCTTCAAATAGGAGGACGTCCACGCCCACTACTTTCCCACCGCCTGCGTTGATCTGATCCACGATCTCGGCAAAATAGGAACGCGGCCAGGGCCATTGATAGCCTGTCCAATTGAATGAGAAATCATCAATCGCCACGATCACAATATCATCCGATGGTGTTTCCTCGCCGCGGATGCGCATAAGCAGGTCGCGTGCGGAGTATTCGACCAGTTCGATCGGTGTTGTCACGCCTGGGAATAGTGCCGCGATCTGGATCAGCAGTAAGAGTATTAATGTCCCTAGCAATAATGCGAGTTTCAGGTTGAATGGCTTTTTCTCTTTTTTCATTGTGGTTTTGCTGCCTTAATTATCTCATTGGTAATGAACTCACGAACACAAAAACTGGCGGTTTCCCGGGAGATGGGAAACCGCCAAAATTGGGTCATCACTAATAACCGTAGCAAGAAGGTCCATACGGGTCATAGCCTGGACATGAAGAATCAAAACAAATGTCGCAAGTAGTAGCCGGTTCAGTCGGCAGTTTCTCTTCTTTTTCTTCCTTAGGTGGCTTCGGTGTAGGGTCACCCTGTGGCTTCGTGAAGGATGCCGTATCTGTCGAGCAGATTTCACCTCCATCTGCGCCGTATGCAGTGACAAACCATTCATACTCTCCACCATTAGGGAAGATTTCGATATAACGCGCAGTGCTGGTCTCTGTAGTCTCGATGATCGCCCGATTCCCGTTTTGATCTATAAATGTAATCACGTACATTTGCGCGCCAGGCTCCTCTTCCCATGCAAAGGTGACCTGGCCCAGTTTTGGAAGGCCCGCTCCTGCTGGTGGCTCAATAATATTAAAACAGGCACTGCTTGAGCCTCCCGGCGGCACTACGGATTCAACAGTAGGCGCTTCGGTAGGAGGTTCAGTTGGTTCGGCCATTGCTGTCATGGTTGCCTCGGCCTGCTCAATAATATCTTTTGCCTCGGGGTTTTCATCCAGCCATTCCTGGAATTCCTCGGGTGTCATGGGTTCAGCATTGGGTGCGGTCCAATTCCCTGTTACCGGGTCGCGATGGAAGAGAATGACTCGTTCACCAGTGCCGAAATTCTCTGTGCCAGCCGGGTTGCTGGCAGAACAACTCCCCTCCAGGCAGGTCACATAAATGTCCCATACCCCGGGAGCAACTTCCACAGCTTCCACCTTCATATAGGAACCGCGCACAGAAGCCACACCAGAGGGCGTTTCTACATCCGCACTGCCGCCGCTCAAGATGATGAAGAGCTTTCCAACTTCCAATTGGATTTTTGTTGCAAGGCCGCCCTCCACCTCATCGTTCGAGACCAGTGTGAACAAAGAGGCTGGCGCCACTCGAATGATCGTACCAGAAGACAGATCCAGGCGAACGTGTCCATCATTCCCAGTTTGGATTTGCCCGTTCGCTTCCAGCACGGTATCCGCGCTGGCGGGCGAAAAAGCCTCATCCCCGGCCTGTTTTGAATCCACCTTCCCGGAGAGTTCACTCAGCCTGGCAGAAAGCGGCGAGACTGGTTTTTCGTCTTTTGGTTGACAACCAGCAATTAATAATATGGTCAAAACCAGGGTAAACAAGTATGTGGCTCTCTTTTTCATTCTTACCTCCAAATATCAATGATCGATAAATCTTATAACGCCAAGCTGGCGTTTCATTGGCCAGCTCATTCGTAGGAATTTTACTATCAATGTAATGCGATCTGACAAGCCATTTTCAGCGGACAGCTTCCACCTTCAAAGTATATTTTGTGTAACGGAATTCATTTGAAGCAGGGTTGGATAAACGCAAGTAATAAACGCTGTTGGATGTAATGTTAATAATTTGTTCTTCTCCACAAATAAATAAAAGATCATCGATACTAACTCCATTATTCCACAACTCCACTTGTATTGCATTGCTTGAACATGACACTTGAATAGTTATAGCCTCGCTATCTGAACTAAATTCAACCCAATCTTCGGTATCTCCATCAGGCGCAGAAACTTCGCCAATTACCTGAAAAGCATGGGAGCCTGTTGGGGCAATCGTCACTTTCGCTAATGGATTTTCCATTGAGTCACCATCCTGCAGGGCGGTCAAAGTGATCACGGCGGCAGGCGTTGAGACAATATCATTTGAGGCCTGCGGCGTTGGCTCTGCATCCTCAATTATCGGTAGAGAATCAGCATCATCAATTTGTAAAAACTCAGAGGCTGCCCAACCTTTTCCATCAGGAGCATTTGTATATTCGATCTGTATCCACGCGCCGCTGGGGTCTTTGCCGATGATGAAAACCACATCATTTGGATTTAATACACCGAGCGTTTCATATGTGGCGCCAGGACCGTTACGAATATTTATTTTTTGGATGACCAGCCCGCTCATAGCGGACCCTTCGCCTGCCTCCGCGCCAATGACAGGAATCTCCGCTGATGCATTTATCTGCACATATTCCGCGCGCACCCAGCCAATGCCTGTTGGCGAATCTGAATAAATGATCTGATACCAGCTTCCACTCGCATCCCTGCCAATGATCTGTACTTTGGAAAATTGCGCGATCAAACCCAGGTTCTCACTGGCTGTGGAAGTCTCCGCCCGCACGTTGACCTGGGTAGTGGTTGTCCCTTCAATTGGTTGGATGGTTGGAGCAGGCGTAGGCGGGAGAGGCGTTTGCGTTGGCAGTGGAATGGGCGTGGCTGGCAAGGTAGCGGTGACGAATTCCGGGGTCGCTGTAAATGCAACTCGGCCTTCCAGTTTCACATCACAACCCGTGATTGCGATCATCAACATAATGAGTAGAGCAAAGTTTTTATAATGCACGGAGACAATTGTATCCAAGAAATAAGTAGTGTGAAACAAGATAAAGGGGTCGAAACAAAAAACCGCCCGTATGTGGCGGCTGTGATGTGTACCCCCGGACAGACTCGAACTGTCCTCTTCAGCTCCGGAGGCTGACGCTCTGTCCACTGAGCTACGGGGGCGGGCGAACGGAATTTTACCATAGGCGAAGAAAAAGACTGATGGAAGTGTCATCAGCCTTATGGTCAGAATTGAAGCGATGTTTTTTATCGCACTTGTGGAGCGAGTCCTGCGAGTTCCTTGCGAAGCGATTCGATGATGACCATATTTCCGCTCTCGTCGCCAAGTCTTTTTAACTGTTCTTTCTTGTGCGCCAGCTCACCGCAGGCGTGATAAAAACGGGAGGTGGCCCTGCCGCTCAAGGATGCCGTGGTTAACGTCCAGGGGGATAAAGCTTTTTGATATTGCGCCTGTGAGATCAGGCCCGATGAAACTTCCTCCAACAATTGTTTTCTAACAATGTTGCGTTCGTTGACGATCATCCAAATGATGAAAAAGAACATCAATGCCCAGCCGAACCAGTCGATCAGTGAACCAACAGCAAGGCCTTCTACTCCACCGATCAATCCGCCGAGGGTGTTGTGGAAAGCATGGACGGTGATTGCAATGGCGAGTCCCATAAGAGGTGCGATGAGCTTAATTAACATGTTCCTGTTTAATCGGGCAACGGCAAAACCAATGCCTGTAAACGCAGTGAAGAAGGCGTGCATCCACCCGACCACGATGACGCGGATGAAGACCAGCACAAACAAACCGCCCCAGCCGCCTTCAAGATATCCATTGCGAAAAATGTAGAGCGAGTTTTCGGTTGCGGCAAATCCCAACCCAGCCATGCCGCCATAAATGATTCCATCCAGGATGGAATCGAATTCCCTGCGGAACATAACGAAGACGATTGCAACCGCCAGGCCCTTGAGTATTTCCTCGACAAATGGCGCAACAATTGAAGTTGTGCCAAATTCTGCGGCGACCTCTGAGTTGGTGAAGATGTAGATACCAACACCAAATGCCGTATTAATGATGAAGGCTCCGCCTGCGGCAATGATCACGCCCCAGAAAAAAGCTGCACCCAATAATGCCTTGGGCTCCTTTTCATAACGGTCCAGCCAGTAAACGAATGCGGCATACAAAAACATTGGGACAAAACCAAAGAACAAAGATGCGATCAGTGCCATAATGTTTCTCCTCTGAAAAATAAAAACGAGTCCATGAACTCGGACCCTTACATTCTACGTTTTATTTTTGAAAAATCAAGCGTGTTCTTTCAACGCGCGTGTATTCTGGTGCAATATCAAGCGCGCTCAAAACTTCTTCTGGCCGTCCCGTGGCGCCATCCCGCGCGGCCAGAGTCATCCTCAGCCACACTTCGCCATCCGCCTCTGTGACCACGCTTAACATCTCAATCAGTGGACGCAGGTCGTAAAATTTTCCGCGACGTTCACGCGGAAGTGATTCAGAGGTCATCAGCGCCTTGACGTTGCGCGTCAACTCCGCGCCGTCAATTGGTTCTGTCAAATGGACTTCATACGCCGCTGAGAGCACTTGTGTCTGCAAAGCGGGCGCGCGTTCATCCACGCTTTCCACATGGATGACCCGTATATCGGGAGGCAGGCTGTCTCTTAATCGAATGGAAATATCTTCAACGGATATCTCTTCATTCAAGCGCACATCCAGCACTTCGCCGCGGGATGAGAATCCCAATGGCAGGGCGGCGGCCAGGCTGATCTTCGGCTGTGGGTGAAACCCTTGCGAGTAGGTGAGGGGTAATTCTGCGCGGCGCATGGCACGTTCCCATAGTCGATGCAAGTCAAGGTGACCGGTGTATCTCAGTGCGCCTTGTTTTGTGAATGTGATCCTGGTCCGCATAAAGTTTATGATTCCGCAGCCATTCGTTTGAGCCAATGGTTTATTTCCAGGCTGGTGCGGCGGTACGATTTATAAGTGTGCTGCGCAATACGGTGGAAAAGGTCGTGGTCGAGGCATTGATCGTGCGATAAATTTTGCAGTGCAGAAAGGATATTTGAATACGCGGCGAGTTCCTGCATGATGATCTCGTCCAATGCGATATTCTTATATTTCTGCGTCACCAGGTGATCGATCTTTTCCTTTTCCATCAGCGGCGATTCGTAATCCGGGCAGCCATAAACCTTCTGAAAATTTTCCAGGGCAGTGTAGGAGGTGCAGGGTGAATATGTTTCGCAATGCAATATCTCAGTCAATCGGTCTGAGATGAATTGCTCGCGTGAGAGAACATCGGCCAGCAGGTCTTTGATCGACAAACTGCCTGAAACGCCGTTCATCGTCAACTGGCGCGCAAAACCGACACGGTTAAGCAATAACTCAAATTTATCGCGCTCATGCTGCAAGCGCTCAAGCAGAATGGTTTTATTCATTGGGCTAAAGGGAATTAATCACCCACTACGGGTAATTCAATATCAATTTTCCGTGCGGGGGTTTTCACATCCGGGCACTTCCAACCCTCACCAGGGTTCTCACGCCGCAGGTTGGCAAAAGTCGGCAGGATGCCACAGGCAAAGCAGTTCAAGCGGCAATCCACGCGGATCTGGCCTTCGAGTGACATGCGGAAATCCTGAAAGAGGAAATTCTTGCGCACCGCAGCAGTGATGTGCTCCCACGGGAAGACTTCATCGGTACGGCGCTGGCGGTGGGTGTAGAAAGCAGGGTCAAGGCCGTGTTCTTCAAAGGCAGCCATCCATGTTTCGTATTTGCGGCCCTCTTCCCAAGCATCGAACTTCGCGCCGTTTTTCCAGGCCGTGTAAATCACATCCGATGTTCTGCGGTCACCGCGCGAAAGCCAGGCCTCAAGCAGGGTGTCTTCGGGTTTCGTCCAGCTTAGTTTGATATTTTTATCTTTCATCAATTGGCGCTTGAGCAGAGCCTGTTTTTCCAAAATGCTATCTCGTGTATCGCAGGAAACCCATTGGAAGGGAGTTTGTGGTTTGGGCACGAAGGTGCTGACGCCTGCATGAAGTTTCACCTTCCAGCCTGCCACTTTACGTCCTTCTTCTATAACGCGTCTGCACAGATCTACAATGGCTTGCACATCTTCGATGGTTTCGCTGGGATGGCCGATCATGAAATATAGTTTGATAGTCGTCCAGCCGCGGCTGTAAATATCACGCGTGGTGTTGATGATTTCTTCGTCGGGGATAAATTTGTTGATGATGCGGCGCATGCGTTCGGTGGCTGCTTCGGGCGCAAGTGTGAAACCGCCGGAGCGGTGCTGTTTTAGCTTTTCCATCAAACTCACTGAAACAGATTCAATGCGCAGGGATGGAAGTGAAACGGTTAGTTTTCGTCCCTCAAAGCGTTTGCTGATCGCATCCACCAGATCGTTGATGTAAGTGTAATCAGAGGATGAAAGCGACATGAGCGCCAATTCCTCAAACCCCGTAGCGCGGACTGCCTCATCGGCGGCATCCACCACCTCTTGCACGCTTCTTTCCCGTACGGGACGGGTGATCATACCCGCCTGGCAGAATCTACATCCGCGGGTGCAGCCCCGCATAATTTCAACGGAGACACGGTTATGGACAACGTCAATATTCGGCACGATGAATTTTGTTGGTGGCGGAGGTAGTTTTGCCACGATGCGCTTGTTGACAGTTTTAGGCGCTTCTGGGATGGTTGGCTCGGTATAAGCCACCGTTCCATCTTCGAGATAGGTTGTTTCGTAAAAGCGAGGAACGTACACACCGGGGATTTTTGCGAGCGCAACCAACAAGTCATAACGTTTGAACGTTGAACGTTTAAACGTTTGAACGATGTTGATAATATCGTGAATCACTTCTTCGCCCTCGCCGATCACGAAAGCGTCGATGAATGCATGCATGGGCTCAGGATTTGTGGCGGAATGTCCGCCAGCGATGATGATGGGGTGAGTCTCATCCCGGTCTATTGAGCGGACGGGGATGCCAGCCAGATCGAGAATGTTGAGGGCGTTCGTGTAGAGAGTCTCGTAAGGGAGGGTAAAGCCGATTATGTCGAAGCAGGCTAAGGGGCGTTTTGATTCGAGCGAGTAAAGTGGAATCCCATGTTCGCGCATGAGTGGTTCCATATCCAACCAGGGAGCATAAGCGCGTTCGGCCAGAGCATCCTCCCGCTGATTGATCTGGTCGTACAGGATCTTCAATCCGACATTTGAAACGCCGATGTCATAAATATCGGGGAATACAAGAGCAACTTTGGTCTGCGCTTTATCCCAATCTTTGGCAACGGAGTTGAGTTCCCCGCCCACGTAGCGACCAGGCTTTTGCACCTTTAAGAGGATGCGATCCAGTTTTAATTCGATCTGCTCAGGAGTTAACATCATGGCGCAGATTATACCTGATAAGAATTATCGAAATAGATTGGAAATTTTTGAGCCCGTGATGAATGGTCTTTGCAGAAATGAAAAGAAAAATCATCATAAATAGCCCAAACGGGTCAACGGGTTGCGGGTGGGTAGGGCTTAAAATTAAAAACAAAAAAGGAGTATGAAATGAGAAAAGTTTTATTTATTACGCTGGCGTTATTGCTGGCGGCGTGTGGTGTTGTGCAGCCCATTCAGCAGGAGCAACCGACCCCGATCATTGCCACTGTACTTGTGACCGTTATCGCACCAACCGAAGAGGCCGCGCCAACTTCCATCTCGCTGCCTACCCAGGCGCCAACTGAGGTCCCTCCAACTGTGGGTCCCACTGAAACACTGATTCCCACTGCGGAACCTCCCCAAGCCACCGAGGTTGTGCCAACCCTTCCGGCAGCTACAGGTTCATCAGACGTTGTAGAAGTATTGGTCCCCAACGATTTAGGCAAGGGCGTATTTAAAGACATCAAGTTTTCGAGCGATCTACTTACCTTGCAATGTTTTCCGCGCGAGATGACGATTAACATCACTGCGAACCTGCCCGAGATCGTGGATGCCATCATGTATTACCGCGTCGTCGACAATCCTGCTGCTCTTTACCCGTCTGAATGGAAGAATGTTGGTGAAATGGTGAGCGACAAGCAGGGCAATTTCTCCCTCGTGTTCGAGGCGCTGGATATGCACCCCGACCTGCGCATCCTCGAAAAAGCTTGGATCGATTTCCAATTTATCGGTATCAACAAAGGTGGCGGTGTGGTGGATCGCACACAGAAGATAGAGAGATTGGTTACCTATAGGAAAGCGTGCCCGTAGTTCGATTAAACAAAAAGGACAGGTTTCAAAACCTGTCCTTTTTGTTATCTCTCCAGCACGATCAACTTGGATGGTTGGTGAAAATACCAGTTCATGATCTCGACAAACCAGGGACAAAAAGCATTCTTTTTATCCATCATCATCTCTTTGATCTGATCGAGGCTGAAATAATGAATCTCTTCGATCTCAACCGGGTCAAACCTGACTTGATTGGGGTGTGTGATGAACCCTTCATAAATTCTACTGATCTCATTGTCGTTGGGGCCATATTCCATTTTGATTGTGACCAGCGGTTTGATCTCGATCCCTTCCAAACCCATTTCCTCCTTCAAACCACGCACTGCCGCTTCGAGATAACTTTCTCCAGCCTGGACATGCTCCGAGACGGAGCAATCCAGCATGGATGGAGATGAGGCGCGGTCTGCGCTCCGCTTTTGCACAAGCATTTTTCTGTCTTGTGTAAATAAAAATACATGCACACCTCGGTGTTGTAACCCAAGCTTGTGGACAGTGGAACGCGTTGCCTGCCCCGTGACAATGTCGTCGTCGTTTACGATGTCAAGTAGTTCATCTGCCATTTTCTTGAGTCCCGCCTCTGGATTCAGGCAGTTCGCTACCTGAACTGAGTCCAGAATTAATGAAATTTGCCATAGATGTTGCCGCTCGTTTTCCTTCCAGAGCACAATGATCGGCAGTCTCCACACCGCGCAATAAATTCCCCGCCACGAATACACCTGTCACCGATGAATGAAACTCCGAATCGATCTTTGGCCCGCGTGTAACGGGGTTGATCTCCAGCCCGCCCAGCCTTGCAATTTCATTTTCAGGAATCCAATTGCCTGTGAAGATAACTGTGTCACACTCCACGATTTTTATTTGTCCGCTTTCGTGAGTCAACTCAACGCCTTCCAACCTTTTGTGCCCAAAGATATTTGTGACACGAGTTCTGGACAGAATGGACGTCCGAGTGAGAATATCAGCCAGTGCCCACTTCATCACCACGTATGGAAATTCAATTTGGTGATGCGCTTCTTCTGTCACCATCATTTCACATTTCACACCCGCGTGCATCAGCGTCATTAATGCGGAAAGACTCACCAATTCCGCACCTACGATGACGGCGCGATTACCAACAGGCAAATGTTCCTGATAAACAAATCTCTGCAAAGACCCAGTAGTAAAAATACCTTGCGGGCGAGTCCCTGGAATCAATCGCGCCGAACGAGGACGTTCGCGCACACCTGTGGCAAGCAATATCGCTTGCGCTTCGATTTCACCCAATCCACTTGGCGAAGTGAAACTTAATTTGGATGAGTCCTTCCACCCCATGATGGTGGTTGATGTTCGTATTTCAACACCAAATTTTTCAGCAAGATCACTATAGTATCTTGCATATTTTGGTCCTGACCACGTGCGCCACAAATCCTCCCTCCCAAAACCTGTGTGGTGACAAAAACGCGGCATACCGCCTGCCTCAGGTTCGCGGTCTACGACGATCACATCTTTTATTCCCCGCTTCTTCAACTCAATTGCAGCCGAGAGGCCCGCAGGGCCAGCGCCGACGATCAACACGTCAACTTCGTTGCCCCTCTGGAGTCTGACAGCTTGCTGTCGGTTTTTTTCGGGTAGCAAGCTCCCCGATTCCAGAGTCTTAACCAATGCCGCGTGGCAATTGAATCCCTGGCAGCGGCCTTGCGAGGCGCGGGTTCGTCTTCGTAAGGCATCCAAGCTTGTGGCTGGGATAATTGCATTCATGGCGTCCGTCAACTCACCGCGCGATACTCCTTCGCAATGGCAAACGATCTCAGCATAAGATGCATTACGAGAAATCATCTCGGCGTTTTGATGTGGCCGAATATCAGCTTGCCCAATCGTTGGCATCTTCACCGATCTAAAGCCTGATTTCAATTGTAAATTTAACCCCGCACCGCTCAATAGCTCCACAGCATATTCAGCGATTCCCATTGCGGCAGAAATCCCCGTCGAGCGGATTCCGCCCACGCACAAATATTTCTGTTGGGCATCCATCTCAATTTGATAATCACTGTGCTCCGTTGCGGCGCGCAAACCAGAATAAGTGGCTGTTACTTCTTCATCCAATAATTGGGGCAGGATCTCGCGCCCTTTGCCAATCAACATTTCTAATCTATCCGCAGTTGTTTGCGTGGCCGTTTTGCGCGAAGCGGGTAGGTCTTCCGCGGTTGGGCCAAGCAAAATATTTCCGTAAACTGTCGGGCTGATCAACACTCCTTTTGTTTTGGATGTGGGCACGGGCAGCAACACGTGATTAACAAGTGGACTCGCCAACTTATCGTAGACGATTAATTGTCCTCGCCTCGGAACGACTCCGAAGTTGTTCTTTCCAAAATGGGCATTGATCTCGTCTGAAAACAATCCCGCTGCATTGACGATGTAACGAGCACGAATGACCTCACTCACGGACGATAGACCATTGACGATAGACCATAATGAGCCATCGCCTGTCGTCGATGGTCTGATTTCCTTCACCTGAAAATTCAAAAATAAATCCACGCCATTTTCAACGGCTTGATATGCAAATGCTAGTGGAACAGAAAAGGTGCAAAGAATTCCCTCGCCAGGGACAAGCAAACCGCCTAACGCACCTTTGTTGATATGGGGTTCACGTTCATAAATTTCATCAGCAGAAATAATCTTTACATCCAAAACACCGTTCTCGAACGCCTTCTTTTGCAGAGATGGAAGTGAATCAAATTGCTCCTGATTCCAGGCGATCAAAATTGCGCCCAGCCTTTCATGCGCGATGTTTGCTTCGGGCATGAACTTGTCCATCAGGCCATAACTGCGCCTCATCAAGGTTGCTTCGAGCGTGCCTGGTTTTGCGTCAAAGCCTGTGTGCCAGATGGCCGTGCTGGCTTTCGATGTCCCCATGCCCACATCTGAATTCGCTTCTACGAGCGCAACTTTAAGTTGATAACGGGAAAGCTCACGTGCAGTTGCGCATCCCACCACTCCCGCGCCGATGATTGCAATGTCAAATGTTTGTGTCATAGTTCATTGTCCGTCCTGAGCGGAGTGACGAGCGGTAGCGAGGAATGAAGTCGAAGGACAAGGTGAATGCGAATTCGTTATTATATGTGCTTCGACTGCGGCGCAAAGACCGCGCCTCCGCTCAGCAAGAAGGGTATTACCCATGAAACATCTTCACTGCCTCAACCGCTTTATTCCACTGCGCCAGTTTCTTTCCTCTTTCTTCTTTTCCCATCTTCGGTATATAAACTTTTTCTGCTTTCCAATTTTTCGATAAATCATCGAAAGTTGTTCCCAAAGCAGACATGCCTGCGAGGTTGGCAATGCCAATTGCTGTAGCTTCCAGCGCGGCAGAGACTTGCACTTCTAAATCTAATAAGTCCGCGATCATTTGCATGAGATAGGGGTTGCCCGATGGGCCGCCATCCACTTTTAGATGTGGAGGTGTCTGGCCCAAATCCTGAGACATTGCCATTACCACTTCATATACACGGCATGCAATTCCATCCAATGTCGCGCGGACAATATCATCTGAACTTGTGCTGCGATTCAATCCGAACATGGCGCCGCGCACATCTGTCCGCCAGTGGGGGGCGGCGAGTCCTTGCAAAGCAGGGACAACCACCACACCCGAATCGGTGGAACGCTCGGCCGCTTCATTGCTGGATGCAGAATCAGGAATCAATTTCAAATTATCTCTCAGCCACTGCACTGCCGAACCTGTGACAAAGATCCCGCCATCGAAAGCATAAGCGGTGTGCCCGTTGAAATTCCAGCCTACGGTTGTAAGCAAGCCATTATTCGATAAACGGGGTTTGTCCCCGATATTCATCAAAAGGAAGCTGCCCGTACCAAAAGAACACTTCATTTCCCCGGCGTTGAAACAAGACTGACCAAATAATGCGGCTTGCTGATCCACCAATAATGCATGTAGAGGCTGAGGCCTGCCATTCCCAAAATCCACATCAGCGATATAACCTGCGGATGGCTTTACTTCGGGCAGCATACTGGGTGGAACGTCGAACAGTGAAAGTAAGTCATCATCCCATTGGAATGTGTTCATATCGAATAGCAAAGTACGCGAGGCGGTAGATGGGTCGGTGACGTGCAGTTTGCCATTTGTCAGCTTCCAGATGACCCAGGTTTCGGTTGTGCCAAATTTCAATTTACCTTCATGTGCCTGCCTGCGAATATTAGGATAGTTTTCAAATACCCACTTGAGCTTAGACGCGGAAAAATAGCTGTCGAGTAGCAACCCTGTCTTTTGGCGGAG
>NZ_JBXMTI010000108.1:0-3764 GCF_057083605.1 Candidatus Villigracilis sp.
CCGCCCCCCTCAGCCAGAATCTCAAGATATGGCTTGCCCGCCATCTTCTTCTCGAACTCGTTGGCGCGGTCACCGCCCCAGATGACGTGCGTGTGCGGGTCCACGAACCCCGGCATGAGGACGCAACAGTTCGCATCGAGCCTGGGTTCATCGGGATAGGCGGCGCGGAGTTCGGCGGTCGTGCCCACCGCGACAATCTTTTCATCACGCACGACGACCGCGCCATCTTCGATGATGCCAAGCGTACCCAGGGCATGACCGCGTTGCGGTCCGCCGGCGAGGGTGAGGAGTTGGGAGGAGGAGTGGATGAGCATGGGAATGTAAGAGAGTAGAGGATAGAGATTCGTTGTTAGTGAGGTAATTTAACCACAGATATTCATCATTGCGGGATGTATAATAGAATCCAATGGCTGAAGAACGGAAGCTGACTCGCGCACAATGGGACCAATTGAACGACCAGTTCCAGCGCACACCAGACCCGGATGAAGGTTCATCTGCGTCTGGTGAACATTACATGCTCAATTTCATCTTGAATAAGCTCGGTTATTATCCAAACTCACGACGTGAAGCGATCAAAATCGCAGAAAGGCTGCTTTCTAATGGATGGGCAGATGATGAATAAACCTGAATGGCTCAAACGCGGCGCATTGATCAAAGTTCAGCACTGGTATGGACTTGTGGAAGATGTAGCAGTATCGGATTTGCACATCATGGTTCTCATTAAGTCACCCAAGGGAATTTGGCGCAATCAACGCGATGCTTCCGAGTGGTTGGAATATATCGAGGGGCAGATTATCCCCGCAACAACCGAAGAAATGGAGAAGGAAATCACTGCCCACGCTGAGCGGATTCAACGAATGCTGGCAGATTTAGATGCGTTGCGAGAAGTTGCCTTGAATGGGCAGTTGATGAAGGAATAACAGAAGTCCCCGTTAGCAGGCGGGGACTTTGAATTTAGCGAGGGTGAGGAGTTGGGAGGAGGAGTGGATGAGCATGGGAGGTTTCCAGTAATCAGTGAATGTGGTTAAAAAGCCGCTCAAATTGAGCGGCTAATTTTTTGGTGTATGAACCACATATTCTTCTTTATGTGATTTCTCAAACAAAGCCATCTGCTTTTCCAATTGAATTTCAATCTGCGGCAAGGGATTGTAATTCAGAACAATCGCCTCCAACATGGGATTGCGATTCTTCTCACTCGCACCCACATGATAAAAATGCTCACGAGTCAAAATTGTAAAACGAGTAGCATATTTATCAATGGCAGGGTTGTTCCGGTATTGATTGCTATGCCATGTGGAGAGAATAAATTTTGCCTGTGTAGCACTGAGCGCGTCGTAGAGTTCCTGTTCGCTCTGTTCAGACCACGAATTGAAGTAATCCACATGTCTGCCGATGTATGGCGGGTCGCAATATACGAAATCGTTTTGTGATGCGGAAGAAATCGTCTTTTTGAAATCCTGACACACAAACTGCCAGTCGTACTGACTTAGAGCATCGGCAACATACTTGACTTGGTTTGTAATCTTGGTGACATAGGCTTTAGCAAAACGTTCAGGCTTATGCCCAAACGGAACATTGAATCCACCTTTTTTATTGAACCGCATCACGCCGTTGAAACAAGCACGGTTCAAAAAGAGCATATCCAAAGAGTTACCATCTTTATTGAAACGCTCTCGAACTTCATAATAATGGTCTTCGCCCTTTTCCTTTAGTAAGGAACCTTCTTTTTCCAGAAATTCCTTGGCAATTCCTACAGTGATTTTGCCTTCCTTGATCGCATTATAGAAATTGACAATGTGTGGGTTTACGTCTGCGAAGACTGCGTGCGTTGGGCGCACATTGAATCCAACTACACCTGAACCCATGAATGGCTCAATCCATGTGCCTTTCTCTTCGAGAATGGCATGGTCTTTGATCCACTCGACAAGTTTGGTTTTAATTCCCTGACATTTCAGGGGTGGGACTTTTACTGTCATTTCTGCCCTCGCCTGTTCTTGCGGGCAGGTTTATTAACTTTAGGATTCGCAAGTTTTGGGTTTTTACCGCGATACACCAGATAATCTTTTAGCGTGGTAATTTTCTTTACTTTCCCATCAGGTTTGGTCATCTGGATTTTGCCATAATTTATCCAATATTCGTCAAACCATTTTTCGCCAAGCTTTTTGAAAACGCCATCCCCAGTCAAAATATCGCTGATTTTTGTGATGCTTCCAATATTCGCCGTATTGGAACTGCCTTGATAGTCACTGGCAATTTCCCACTTTTCATGAACGAAGAACTCAAAATCGCTGATAACGGATGTAATGGATTTTAGTTCTTCAAGTCGATATGTTCGTGTCTCGTCACTTTTCTCAGGACTAGAGCGAGAATAGATTACCCCAAGACAGAAGTGTCCCGAATATTCACCGTAAGGGAATTGGATATTCTTATTACTTTTTCGATTAACAAAATATTGACCGTGTGAACCAAGCGTAAAACCATTGCAAAATTCGGGATTATCAGGCAGACGATATGTGGTTTTCAAATCCACGGCAAATTTAATGCTTTCATCGTCCGCGCTTACAAAGGACAGATCCGGGTAATAATTTTGCTGTTCGGCAAGGACGATTCGATAATTGTTTTGATTGGCAAATTCGAGTAACGCCGGAAAAAGATGGATTTCAAGGATTTTGGACACAATCTTTGTATCCGCCGAAATCGTATAAATATTGCGAAACACGTCAATGAAACCTTTGACCGTCCATTGGTTATCAGACGTGGAGATATGACCCTTGAAGGTTTCAACGAATTCTGTCAGCGATTGCTTGAATTCGGCTTTAAGTTGTTCCCGCTTTGATTTTGGCATTGATTCTCTCCGTAGCAGGATTATACAACACCCAAAGACTTGCGGTTATACTCACGAAAGATAAGTTCAAGAAGGGATTTTTATGCCCCACCCACTCGTTGACCAACTCCGTTTCACCCGTAGTGAATTCATGCGTGCCGTCAAAGGCATCACCGATGCAGATGCCCGCAAACGCCTGTTGCCGATGAACTGTATCAGTTGGAACATCGGTCATCTGGCGTGGCAGGAACAGCGCTATTTCCTCGGCTTTGGGCAGGGGAAAATTCTCTTCCCGGAGATCGAAAAGGATTTCGCCTACGGCGCGCCGGCCAGCACGCCCCCACTCAAAGAGATGCTCGCGGCGTGGAAGGCGATCACCTCCGCAGCGGACCCGTGGCTCGACACCCTGACGCCCGCCAAATTGCAGGCGCATCCGGTCGTCAATGGCAAACCCATCGCCCGCCTCAACGGGAACATGTTGCAACGCACCATCTATCACTACTGGTATCACACCGGCGAGAACCTCGCCATCCGTCAACAGCTCGGGCACAAGCGCCTGCCGCAATTCGTGGGTAACATCGACGATCAAGCACCCTACCGTCCCGAGGCCAAAACCGGCAAAGCCTCTCACCGCCCTTGACTCAATCTCTGCTCTGGCATAGAATACCGCCCAATATTATGAACAAGCACGGCTTAGGTACCATGACCATGACTACTACCTCCGGTGAACACTGTGAGGCAATTGTGCATGGGCAGAAGTAACTGAGTCAAAAAAGTTATCTCGAAACACACAACGCCTCACGGAAACGTGGGGCGTTTTTGTTACCCCACCCCCGACCCCTCCCCATCACTTCGTGATGGAGAGGGGAGCGAAGGAACAAGTTATGTCAAAACAAACGCTCGTAATGAAATTTGGAGGGACGTCCGTTGGATCGGCGGA
>NZ_JBXMTI010000109.1:0-40657 GCF_057083605.1 Candidatus Villigracilis sp.
AGGCGCGAAGGTGCAGGTGATGGGCAGTGGACGCGTCTCGGTCGTCACGGGCGTGGGCACGCAGGGACAGGGTCATTACACGAGTTACGCGCAGATCGTCGCGGAGCAACTTGGTGTGAGCGTGGATAAGATCGACGTCGTCACGGGCGACACCGACCAGTTCTATTGGGGTGCGGGGACGTTCGCCAGTCGCGGCGCGGTCGTTGCGGGCAATGCTATCAACGAGGCTGCAAAAGTGGTGCGTCAGAAAATTCTCAAACATGCTGCCGAATTCTTCGAAGCCGCCGAAGAAGACCTGGAACTTGTGGATGGTCAGGTGCAGGTGAGAGGGGTACCTCAAAAGTCCATTTCGCTGGGTGAGCTGGCGGGCAAGGCCAACCCGCTGCGCGGCGCCGTCAAGCCTGGCACCGAGCCCGGGTTGGAGGCGACCAACTATTTCGGTCCAGAAAGAGGCGCCACGGCAAGTGGCATCCACGCCATGATCGTGGAAGTCGATCCCGAGACGCTGCAAATCCACATCCAAAAATATTTAGTGGTGCACGATTGTGGCAAGGTCATCAATCCGCTGATCCTCGATGGGCAGATCCATGGCGGCGTGGCGCAGGGCATTGGCAATGCGTTTTACGAGCGGCTCGCCTACGACGAAAACGGGCAACTGCTCAACGGCACGTTCATGGATTATCACCTGCCCACGAGCCTGGATGTGCCGCGCATCGAAACGGGACATGGCGTAACGCTTTCGCCGCTCAACCCGATGGGCGTGAAGGGCGCGGGCGAAGCGGGCGCGATCCCTGTCGGTCCGTTGTTTGCGCAGGCATTGGAAGATGCGTTGCATGATGTGGATTTTGAGATTTTGGAAATTCCCCTGAATTCGAATCGGTTGTGGGAATTGGTGAGTGGTAAATAGTTATTGGATGAAGTGCCCCGCTTCTTTCTCCGCCGATGGTTGATTCTAACCATCGGCTTTTTCTTTCGCCTCAGCCTATGTGTTGAAAATTGATGCTATACTACTTCCAACTTAAGTTGAACTTCTGATTGCCTCATATACAACATAAATAATGGATAGCAACAATTATGACTGTCTCATTAAGTGATGTCGCCGCAGTTCTAACAGCGATGGTAGCAGTTGCTGGATTTGTACTCTCAGTTTATAACTTTTATGTTAACCGTAGGGATAAAACCCCTAGGTTGGTCGCCAAAATATCCAATGGCGGTTTAAATTATGGTTCAGAACTGAGTGAACTAATGCTATTTCTTGAAATTGCAAATCCTGGCGAAAAAGCAGTCAAAATTATTGCAACCGAAATCAAATGGAAGAAACGCAAATTGGTTTTTATTAATGGCATAGATGGATCGGTAAAAATTCCTTTTGAATTACAACCTGGTGATAATGCAATGTTTTGGACACCAATGAGGGAAGTAAAGTTGTTATTGAAAGAACAAGGTTGTACAGGCAGAGAATCTGTGAAAGCTTGCTTCAGAACGGCTGTCGGTAACGAATTTGTTAGTAAATCATTCCCAATCAGTTTGGGGACATAGTCAAATTCTATTGAGATGACAAAAGTAGTAAAAGATAGTTGTAGGTGAAAGATGACAAAATTCTCGTTTGTAGATATTTCACAAAGAAGATATACCCGCGATAAAGAGCCAAATGAGTGCCCGATTTGTCATTTTGCTATTCAACCAGAAGAATTCCACTGGGCATTAACAACTGTTGACGGAAGACATAGCTTTGGACTAGAAATTCTATACCAATGCCCTCGTCGAGAATGTCAGCATTTATTTATTGCTCGTTATTTGCGTTCCGATGATGATTTGCCAAACACAAGTCTCCCTGGAATTAGTCCTGGCTTACGACAATTTGAATTAAAAGAGTTAGTTCCTAGAACTCCACAAGCACAACATATTCCACAAGAGATAAGCGCATTATCGCCCTTGTTTCCAGAAATTTATGCTCAGTCTATGGCAGCAGAAAACTATGCGCTCGCACAAATTGCTGGTGGTGGCTATCGAAAAGCACTAGAGTTTCTTATTAAAGATTATTGCATTTCCAGAAACCAGAACCAAATGGATGAAATAAAATCTTCTCCTCTTGCGAGTTGCATAAACAGATATATCGATAGCCCGCAAGTTAAATTGTGCGCAGAGCGAGCAGCATGGTTAGGAAATGATGAAATTCATTATGTTAGGAAATGGACTGACAAAGATATTTCGAATCTCAAAGAACTAATCATTCTCGCCATGAATTGGATCCATAGTGAAATTCTTACTCAAAATTATGCTGATGGTATGCCAAGAGGTGGCAGTTGAGTAAAGCTTACGATACATAATCCTCCTCACAGGCACTGGCTGCAAAACAGGCAAAACTTGTCAAGGCGCTCTTTGAGTGTATGCCAGCATTTCCCCTATCCCACGCTTGCATCATAAGAGACCTCACCACTTCGACACGCCCTATCGGGCAGTCAGTGCGGCGCCCGATTGTGACGATTGATCGGCGTGTCCGTTTCACCAATCAATCCCCCAATCCTCCAATTCTCAGCATCCCAATCTCTAGTCTCCAGTCACCTACCCTACCGCCACCACCACAGCCCCCTTTTTCTGCCCGCTGTCTACATATCTATGTGCCTCGGCGATCTGTTCCAGCGGATAGCGTCGATCAATGACTGGTTTTATCTTCCCTGCCTCGATCAGCTCTTTGAGTGCAAGCAGATTTTTGGCGCTATAACCAGCCGTCCAAGTGAGTACTTTCTTGTTGCTACTCCTCAAAGCCCATCCCATCCAAATCCTATTGAAAAGCCCAGGGTTGGCATTCAGATAGATTCCATTTTCGTTAAGCGATCTTAAACTACCTGCAAACGGACTCTTGTCGAATGTATCCATGATGACATCGTATTTCTTGCCATTTTTGGTGAAGTCTTCCCGGGTGTAATCAATGACGTGATCCGCGCCAATTGAGCGCAGCATTTCCAGCTTTGACGTATGGTCCACACCGGTTACTTCTGCTCCGTACAGTTTGGCTAATTGTACTGAATACGTGCCGATACTCCCGCCTGCGCCAACGATCAAAACTTTTTGTCCTGGTTGGATATTTACTCTTCCAAGGGAATGCAGGGCTTCGAGTCCGCCAAACGAAACAGCAGCAGCCTCCTCATAGGTCAGATTGAGCGGCTTTTTTCCCATCACGCCAGCCAGGCCTGAAGGTTTTTCAGCCAGGCACATATACTCGGCATAGGTTCCCATGGCAAGACCGGTATATCCATAAACCTGGTCACCTGGCTTATAGAGAGTTACATCTCTGCCAACCGACTCAATCTCTCCGGCAAACTCCGTTCCAAGTATTGTGATTCTAGTTGGTTTTATGAAACCTATATACAGCCGAAGGGGAATCGCAAACAAGAGAGGCAGTTTGAGCCTTCGCAGCTCGGTGTCTGGTGTCGATGCGGTCACCGCATGTATTCTTATCAGCACTTCATTGTCTTTGGGAGTAGGTTTTGGCATCTCTCGCAACTGAAGGCCGTCTGGTGACCCATATTTTGTCCATATGATTGCTTTCATGATCGCATATCCTGATTTGGTTTTGTTATTCGCTTTACGCAAAACAAATGTCTTGCGCGCAATATCCTTCGACTTCGTTCCTCGACTTGCTCTTGTCACTCCGCTCAGGACGAAGTTCGCACAGTGATGACGACTTTTCCTTTGGCGTGTCCTTCTCCAAGATAGCGGAGTGCTTCAGCGGTTTCAGTTAACGGGTAACGTTTGTCGATAATAAGTTTGACTTTGCCAGATTCGATCAGCTCGGTAATATAAACCAAATCCTTTGACTCTGTCTGAACCATCAGAAGCTTAATATTCCTACTTGTGATTCGCCTAATCAATGATCCTAAAAGTAAACTCTGGAGCATCGTAGCTGCAGAGCCTCCAGCCATGAAATAATTTCCATTTGGCTTTAGCGCCCGCTTATAGGCGAATACCGAACGATAAGCGATAAGGTCAAGGATCAGATCATACTGCTGTCCGTTTTTGGTGAAATCTTCTTTGGTGTAATCAATGACGTGGTCTGCGCCAAGCGAACGCATAAAGTCCAGTTTCTCTGTATTATCCACACCGGTTACTTCAGCCCCGGCCAATTTGGCAATTTGAATTGCAAATGCACCTGTCCCGCCTCCCGCGCCGTTGATCAAAACTTTTTGCCCTGGTTGTACCTGTCCTTTATCGCGAATCCCTTGTAGTGCAATAAATGCGGCTTGCGGAATGGCTGCGGCCTCCTCGAATGTCATAGCGGCAGGTTTCAGCGCCAGTGCCTTTTCAGACTTACAGGCATACTCTGCGAAGCCGCCTCCATAATTCATCATGAGCCCAAATACATCATCTCCAGGCTTGAACTGTTTAACATCTTTGCCAACCGCTTCAACTATCCCCGCGATGTCAGATCCCAGTATCCCGTATCTGGGTTTGAGCAGCCCTCCGAATCGGGCATACAACGGTTTCCCTATCAGTCCCTCCCAGTCAGATCTATTTACGGATGCCGCATGAACCTTTATTAGCAGCTGATTGTCCCTGGGAGTCGGCTTTTGGACCTCTTCGAGTCCAAGAACATCAGGAGAACCGTATTCGTGATGAACAATTGCTTTCATGCGTTTCCTCGAGGGTTACTTCGTTCACTTTGATATTGGCACGAGCGCGTTGACAGCCTCTGCATAGTCCCAGCCATCAATGGATGGAGGAGTCACGCTGAGACCAGTGAGCATACTCTTGATCTGCTCGCGGTGTTCGGTTGCGTGATTGATGATCTGAACCATGATGACCCATGGCTCAACATAGTACCCGTCCCTTGTTTGGATACGAGTCGCGGGGAGCCTATTCTCATCTCTGGCGAGTTCCAACAACCTTTCTCCACTATCTATCAAGGACTCTTCTAATTCGGCAAACTGCACTGTGACGCGGTCTTGTCTCTCTTCCAGCGGCAACGTCAGGAGTCGCAAGTAACCATATTGTGCCGAGACGAGATGCGACAGGGTGCTGCGAATACTCCCCTCCGTGGCCGAACGGGGCTCGGCGTCGAGTTGCTCGTCATTCAGGGTTGAGCAAACCTCCATAATCTTTTGGTTCGCCCAGTTATTGTGCTCAAATAATTTCACAAGAATATTCTCGGCCATCGACAGACTCCTACCTGATACAGATTAATAAAGCTTTCGTCAATTAGTATAACTATGATTTACATAGAAGTATATGCTCTTAATCTGATTTTTTCACCCTGCAAAGTAAACCAAATATATACCATTCAGAATTAAAGTTGGCATGTTATAGCTGATTTTCTCTCCCGCCCGATGAGTCGCATCTTTCTTCTTGGCTTGCTTTCAATTTAGTTGGAGTGGTTGCTCTGACGAGAGCAACCACTCCAGTAATCAGTGACACGACCTGCTATCACATTGGAGTCACCAATTGAAAGATATTACCGTCAGGATCGGCCAGCGTTGCAATCCACCCTCCGCCCATTTCATAGGGCTCTCTGATGACCGTGCCGCCGAGGGCTTTGATGCGCTCAAACTCCTCCTTGACCTGCGAGGTTTCAAAATTGAGCATCACACGCCCGGGGTCTTTCGCCTTGCCTCCCATTTCAGAATGCTCCAACACCGATATATATGAAGTCCCCGCCTGCCATCCCCAAAAACCATTTTCCTTATCAACCATCTCTGCTGGCTTTCCCAGGACCTTTTCATAAAAAGCAGCCAACACAAGAGGTTGTTTCGTTCCGATCATGATCGAATTTAGATTTAACATTTGAGCATATCCTTTCTACTGATAAATATTTGGGAAGAGGTAAAGCTTGGCTCATTGTAGAACATTTATTCTGTTTTGACAAGATTAAGAAAAAGCAATTTCTTTATAATCGATTATATTCAGACTCATGATTCTCATCACAGGCGCTGGCGGAAAAACAGGCAGGGCACTAGTCAACGTACTCTCGAAAGTCGAGAGCGTTTGCGCATTCGTTCATCGCGAGGATCATGTTTCGGTTCTAAAGTCTTTGGGCGCGGAGAAAGTCATTGTCGGCGACATGCACAACGACTCCGTCATTCGCTCTGCTATGCAAGGCGCGCGGAGTGTTTATCACATTTGCCCAAATATGAGCCCTGATGAAGTGGCAATTGGCAAATTGGTAGTTGAGGAAGCACGAAAAGCTGGGGTTGAGCATTTTGTCTATCATTCGGTTCTACATCCGCAAACGGAGAAGATGAATCATCACTGGCAAAAGATGCGCGTCGAAGAAATGATCTTCGAGTCAGGGTTGCCCTTTACCATCCTGCAACCCACGCCATATATGCAAAATTTGCTGGCGGGCTGGAAGAATATTATTGAAGATGGAGTCTTGCGCGTTCCATATTCTGTGGACTCCAAATTCAGCTTCGTTGACCTTGAAGACGTTGCCGAAGTTGCAAAGATCGTGATGACCGAATCAAATCATGTCAATGCAATCTATGAGCTCGCTGGCACATTGTTGATGTCACATGTTCAGGTTGCAGAAATTTTTAGCCGCGTTTTGAATAGAGACGTGCGGGCTGAAAGAGAAGAGATTGGGGACTGGAGATTGCATGCAAAAGGAATAAGTGAGTATGCGGTTGAGAATTTAGTAAGGATGTTTGAGTATTATGATCAGTGGGGATTGGCTGGAAATCCCAATGTATTGAGATGGCTTTTGAAAAGAGAACCGACTTCGATGGAAACATTCATTGATAGAATTGTGAACGAGCGCGATGCAACCCATTAACGCCCTTTCCCTTTCTCCCGATGTAAACCGCTGGCTGGCGAATTCGCATCACCCGCGCATTTTGCACTTCTTTGACCATGCCTGCAACTTGATCAACGAACGCAGGGAAGTTTTATCCATCGTCACTCCGCAAATCGGAAACGGGCCGTTCAACCTTGTGATATCCAGCAGACTTCAGAAGTCTTTTGAAAGACTCCCTGAATTAAGCGCGTCACAGCAGGCTTCCGAAGTCTCTTTCAGCCATCTTAGCCTCCAATCTCCAATCTCCAGTTATCCCACTCAACTTACTCTGGGAAACATAACCATCCACATAGCCAGCGCAAAACTCTGGTCCCCACGCCCCGATTGGAAATCGTTACATGCAAAGAGAGATGATATTCTCGCTCAACTCACCAAATTACCAATTACCAATTACCAAATTCGTGGTTTCGATACACTCATCGAAGAGCACTCGGAGCTACTCAACCACCAACATGTACCACTTACGACTTACCAATCTCCAATTCCCCAATTTTCCAATACTCTACTCTCAGCCATCACAACCCAAGATATCCAATCCGCCCAATACTCGGCCCGCAAACTAGCAGGACTAGGTGTTGGCCTCACCCCCGCAGGCGATGACTTTATCCTCGGCGCGGTTCTGGCAGCGTGGATCATTCATCCACCAAGCATTGCAGGAAAACTTGCCGATGGGATAACAAATATCGCCGCGCCATTGACCACATCACTTTCGGCAGCGTGGTTAAAATCCGCAGGGAAAGGGGAAGCGGGGATTCTGTGGCATAATTTTTTAAAAACACTGGTTTTCGCAAGTCGGACTGACAACTCGACCTACACTATAGTTGTTCAAGAAGCAATGGATAAAATCCTTGCAGTAGGCGAGACTTCTGGAGCGGATGCACTGGCTGGGTTTATCGGTGTATTTATGAGTTGGATGCAACTTAAGGAAAAGGAGTTAACGGTACATGAAAATTCATCTGGTTGATGGCACGTACGAACTATTCCGACACCACTTCGGTGCGCCTCCGAAGCAGGCTCCCAACGGACAGGAAGTTGGCGCTACGCTTGGGCTTTTGCGAAGTCTCTTAATGCTGTTAACAAGCCCAGACGTAACGCACGTTGGGGTCGCATTCGATCACGTCATCGAGTCTTTTCGCAATGATCTTTATGGGGGATACAAAACAGGTGAAGGCGTTGACCCGAATCTCCTTGCGCAATTTCCATTGGCTGAGGAGGCCGTTTCTGCACTTGGAGTCGTTGTTTGGCCGATGGTAAAGTTCGAAGCCGACGATGCCTTGGCAACTGCCACGACACGATTCAAAAAGAATAAAAGCGTGGATCAAATCCTCATCTGTTCACCTGATAAGGATTTGGCACAATTGGTATCTGGCAAGCAGATCGTCTGTTGGGATCGCCGCCGCGAAACCATCATCGACGAGAAAGGTGTGATTGAGAAGTTCGGCGTAAAACCAGAATCCATTCCAGATTATCTTGCGCTCGTCGGCGATTCTGCGGATGGATACCCGGGTATTCAAGGCTGGGGAGCAAAGTCCACCGCCACGGTACTTGCGAAATTTAAACACATCGAGTCAATTCCTAAAGACCCAAAAAAATTAGGCTTGGGTTTGGGGCGCGCCACAACACTTGTTGATAATCTTCAGCAAAACTATAAGGATGCCTTGTTATTCCGAGAATTATCCACGCTTCGGGATGATGTCCCGCTCAAGGAAAAACTGAGCGACCTAAAATGGCTGGGCGCTTATCCACGATTGAAAAAGATCTGCGGCGAGCTGGGTGATGAACGAATCCCAGAGCGGATTCCCCGCTGGCGCTAGCTCTCCATCCAAAACAAATCAATATGCATATCCCAAATAACCCTATGTCTTTCCTAAACACTTTTGTAGAGAACGTTCGCAAGTATCCCGATAAAACCGCGCTTGAATTTATCGAACCGCCAATCCAGCGCGTCACATATGCTGAACTGGATGAGTTAGTCCAGCGCACGGCAGGCTATCTTCAAGGCCTGGGGTTGCAGCCCGGTGACCGTGTGGCACTGCAACTTTCCAAATGCCTAGAGTTCATCCTTCTACATTTGGCAACTGTGAAGTTAGGCGCCATCACCCTGCCGCCCAATCTGGCGTATCCACCTGATGAACTGAAATATTTTCTCGAAGACTCTGGTGCAAAATTATTCTTCGCACTTGAGTCGTCCAGGGAAAAAATCCAATCTATTCTTCCCAATCTGCCAGATTTACAGGAATGTATTTTTCTCAACCCATCCGAACCCGATCAATTTCAACTGCTAATTAAAAATTACTATGCACATGATGGTTTCGATACGTCCATCGAAGAGCACTCGGGACTACTCAACCACCAACATTTACCAATCTCCAATTCTCCAATCTCTTCGTCCTCCACCGCCGTCATCATCTACACCAGCGGCACAACGGGACGCCCCAAGGGCGCGGAGATCACACATGGAAATCTCAAATCAAATCTTGATGCGCTTCACATCGCCTGGGGCTGGCAACCCGAAGATATCCTCCTGCATGTATTGCCCATCTTTCATGTACACGGATTGTTTGTCGCTTTGCATGGCGCGTTGAACGCTGGCGCAACCACTTTGTTAATGCGTGAATTCGATGCGCGCAAGACTCTGCAAACTCTTGTTGATCGTCGCTGTACCGTCTTCATGGCTGTGCCCACAATTCATAATCGCTTGCTTGATGTGCCCGACGCGAAAAACTTCGATCTCTCTCATCTTCGCCTCATCACCTCTGGCTCAGACCGACTGCCCGACGAAGTCTTCACGGGCTTTAAGCAAACCTTTGGTCACACCCTGCTCGAACGCTATGGCATGACCGAAACGGGCATGAACTGTTCCAATCCCTTGCATGGCGAGCGGCGCATTGGGTCGGTGGGGCTTCCCCTGCCCGGCGTGGAAGTGCGCGTGATGTCGGAAGCAGAACAGATTCTTCCAGATGGAGAAATAGGAGAATTGGAGATTCGTGGGCCGAATATCTTCAAAGGATATTGGCGACAGCCAGACAAAACATCCGCTTCTTTCACCGCCGACGGTTGGTTCCGCACTGGCGATTTGGGCTACCGCCAGGCAGATGGTTACATTACCTTATGCGGCCGCTCCAAGGATTTGATCATCAGCGGCGGGTTGAACATCTATCCCCCCGAAGTTGAACGTGTGCTGGTTGAACATCCTGCCGTCAGTGCCTGCGCAGTGATTGGCTGCCTTGACAAAGAGTGGGGCGAAAAAGTCACAGCGGTGGTGGTGCTCAATCGCGGCGAATCGGTTTCGGGCGCGGACCTGATCGCTTTTTGTCGCGAACGCCTTGCACCGTATAAATCGCCCAAGTCCATCGTCTTCAGAGATGACCTGCCGCGCAATGCAATGGGCAAAGTCCAAAAAGCCGAGTTGCGGAAAGAAGTTTGCCAGGGTAATTCATGACACGATAAGAAATCGATCAAACTGCATTTGTTATATAATGCCCACGGTCATAAATTGAGCTTTCCCACTTTTGAAAAAGCTCAATTTATGACCGCGCTGGGTATAATAAAAAATAATCAATCGTACTACACCTTTGAGGTCTTAATTATGAATCATGGTCTTGGACGCAGGGATTTCCTAAAACTGGCGGGGTTGATCCCATTGGGGTTTATTGCTTCGCCACTCGTAAAAAAGTTTGGGGCCGCTCAATTATTGCAAGGCGAACAAAAAAATGTACTTGTAATTCTATTTGATTCTTTCTCCGCCTCCGACATTTCCATGTATGGCTATGGGCGGGCGACCACACCAAACCTGGATAAACTAGCCAGGCGGGCGACTGTATATTACAACCATTTCGCCGGGGGTAATTACACAACGCCTGGCACAGCATCCCTGCTTACAATGGCGCACCCCTGGTCGCATCGCGCATTTCGGTTCGGGGCGAAAGTGCAGGATTCCTACGCAGGCAAAAGCATCTTCCATGCCTTCGATGACTATCACCGTATGGGATACACCCATAACCCTCTTGCGAATATATTATTATTGCAATTCCAAAAGGATATGGATGAATATGTCCCAATGGAAAAACTTTTCATCAGCGATGAAGGTCTGATCCGCGAGTTGTTTTCAAAAGATGAAGATATTGCCACAGTAGCCTGGTCAAGAGAAATAAAGAGCAATGAATTCGGATATTCATACTCGTTATTTTTGTCGCATTTATACGAAAAATACCAGGAAAGCAAAATTGCGAGCTATAAAGATCTTTACCCCAATGGCCTGCCAAACACCAGTGGCGGCAACTATTATGCGCTTGAAGAAGGAATAGACTGGCTTAGAGACCAGGTCACGGAACTTCCGCAGCCATTTTTTGCTTATGTGCACTACCATCCACCTCATTTCCCATACAAGCCGCGCATTGAATTCAACAATATTTTTATTAACGATTCCTTTAAGCCTTTGGATAAACCTCAGGACAGTTTCTTCAGCGAAGGGAATGCATTTGAAACCCTCGCAAACGCCAGATCGTATTATGACGAATTCATCCTCAACGTAGATAGCGAATTTGGGCGACTGTTCGATACCCTTGAATCTACGGGCATGCTTGAGAACACCTGGGTGGTTCTCACATCCGATCATGGAGAAATGCAGGAGCGCGGCATTTCGGGTCATGTAACGCCCACGCTTTACCAGCCCATCGTTCGTGTGCCATTGATGATCTTTGAGCCAGGTCAGCAAACTGGCAGGGAAATTCACACCCCAACCAGCGCGGTCGATTTGATGACAACCCTTCTGCATGTAACGGGGCACAATATTCCCGAATGGTCAGAGGGAACCATATTGCCGCCATATGCACCGCAAATTCTTCAAAAAGAAAATGAAGTATATACAGTTCAGGCCAGGCGGAACAACCCCGAACTGCCATTAACTCAGGCAACGATCATGCAAGTGATGGGGAAGTACAAATTAATTTATTATATGGGCTACGAACAACTTGGCAGCCTCGGTGAACACTACCAGCTTTTTGATATCGAATCTGACCCCGAAGAACTCAATGACATATCAATGACTAAAAAAGATACAACAACCGAATTGCTGAATAGGTTAAAGTCGAAATTGAAGAAAGTTAATGAACCGTTTTCAGGCTGATTGAAATTCAATCGGCCTTCACCAATGATTGCAGGATTTGCAACTTGGCTATCCATATCGCTTCCCATCCGCTTCATTCTCAGCCGATGACTGATTCCGTGCTAGTGATTTAGACCACACTGAGGCTAACGGCTACTAAAATTCAATAAGAGATGGCTATGAAATCCTATCGTAAAGAACTTTGGTTTAATATCCCTGCGCGCCGTGGCTTTGTGAACATCACCCCGCAGGTCGAGGAATGTCTGCGTGAAAGCGGAATCCGCGAAGGACTCCTTCTTGTAAATTCGATGCATATTACTTCTTCTGTATTCATCAATGACGATGAGTCGGGTTTGCATCATGACTATGAAAAATGGCTGGAGAAACTTGCTCCTCATGAGCCCGTCAATCAATATCGTCACAATGACACAGGCGAAGATAATGCGGACGCGCACATGAAACGCCAGGTCATGGGGCGCGAAGTGATGGTGGCAATCACAAACGGAGAACTGGATTTTGGCACATGGGAACAAATATTTTATGGTGAGTTCGATGGCAGGCGTAAAAAGCGTGTATTGGTAAAGATTATTGGTGAATAAAAAGAAAAGAGGTGCACTATGCGTTTACAAGGCAAAAAAATTGCGATACTGGTTGCTGAAGGTGTTGAAGATTATGAGTACTTTGTCCCCATGATGCGCTTGCAGGAGGAAGGTGCAGAGGTGCTCACTGCCGCGCTTGATTTGAAACCTATAAAGGGAAAAAACGGTTTAGTGATCACTCCCGATACATTGATCGAGTCACTCCAAGCGGATGAACTTTTTGCGCTCGTGATCCCCGGCGGCTGGGCCCCGGACAAATTACGCAGGTATGATGCTGTGAAAAGTATTGTCAAGAAAATGGATGATGCCGAAAAAGTCGTTGGCATTATTTGTCACGGCGGCTCTACTGCCATCTCCGCTGGTATTATCAAGAAAGGCCAGCGCGTTACGGGGTCAACGGGTATCAAGGATGATCTCGTCAACGTGGGCGGGGTCTGGGTGGATGAGCCAGCCTTTCGCGAGCGCAACCAGGTTTGGGGACGGGTCGTGGCGGATATCCCCGATTTCAATCGTGAGTTGGTGAAGGCTTTAGTCGAAGGCTTGTCCTCCCGAAGGAACATCGGGACGATGTGAGTTTATCGAAGGGATAAAGGTTTCTGCTTCATCGTTTTTGGGATTGGAACATCCAACAAATTGAGGATTGTGGGTGCGATCTGCAACTGTGAGATGTTCTCACCCGTATCGCCTCTTCCGCCGCCGTTGGGCTGAATCACAAAAAATGGCACGGTCCTTTGCTCGGGCGTTGTTCCGCCATGCGCCCCATCCTTGTTGATTCCATGGTCACCAGTGACAAAGATTGTATAGCCGCGCTCCTTCCATTCGACGATGAGCGGCGCGAGCCCAACATCCTGATGAATGGCATGATTGCGATATTGACTCGAATCTGATCCATAGGTTTCACCGTGGTAATCCATGCCCATTGGATGAAGTAAAAGATAATCGGGAGAATATCTACGCACGAGCATAGCAGCGCTCATGAATAACTCGAGATCAGGGTATTCATCCTGAGTATAAAATCGCCCATGTTGAATGGTGAGGTTTTCGTTATCCACTTCTTTATCTTCGATGCGATCATATGGAGCGTGGTTATATAACTCAGAGACCCAGTAATACGCTGCCGCCGCAGTGACCTTCCCTGCGGTCTTCACCGCCTGAAAAATATTTGGCTTTGTAGAAAGCCTGACAATGGAATTCGCAACAATGCCATGCTCGTTGGATGGCAGGCCTGTATGAACTGATTCGTACATAGGGCGAGACATGCTCGGCAATTCACCAACAATTTTATACAGGCTGGCAAGTTTGTATTCCACAAGGTGACCGAGAAAGCCCATGTTTTCTTTGGCAACGTCGTAGCGTAACGCGTCGGAGAGAATAAGAATCATTTTGTTCATGGTAATTAACCTAAAGACCTGACCCCTAAATTTTTTTCAAAATTTAGGGGTCAGGTCTGCTTAAGGAATTATTGACTAATCGCTCAACACCAGCACTGCTTCACGCGAGCATGTAACTTGATCCTTGTCGCCGATACTCGGCAGGTCAAGGAAGGGGTTGTTGAAAGTGTCCACGTAAAATTTTGTATCGCCGATCATCACCTGAATGCGGACAATGGAACCGAGGAAGGTAATGTTCTCAATCTTACAATCCACTATATTGGCTTTCTTCTCCTGAGAAACAAAGTTGAAGCGTTCAGGGCGAATGGCAACGCGGACTTTATCTCCCTTTTTATTTTTTTTCAGATCTGTTGCTGTCTCAAACTGTACCCCATCCACGGCTATCAATCCTCTGGCAGGGTCAACAACTTCACCATTGGCTGTATTCAATGTCCCGACGAAATTGGCAACAAATACAGTTGTGGGGAAATTGTAGATCTCAAATGGAGTACCGACCTGGTCCATCTCACCCTCACGCATGACGACAATTCGATCTGAAAGCGATAAAGCTTCCTCTTGATCGTGTGTGACATAAATGGCGGTAATGCCGAGTTTTTGTTGAATACTGCGAATCTCTGCACGCAGTGATATGCGAATTTTCGCATCAAGTGCGGAGAGAGGCTCATCGAGAAGCAAAACTTCGGGTCGAATGGCCAGTGCCCGGGCAAGAGCGACGCGCTGCATCTGTCCGCCAGAAAGCTGATATGGGAAACTATCCGCTTTCTTTTCCAGGTTTATGATCGAGAGCATTTCAGCGACACGTTCTTTGATGTCAGATTCTTTTTCCTTACGAACGCGCAAACCAAAACCGATATTCTGCGCGACGGTCATGTTCGGGAAAAGAGCATAAGATTGAAAGACCATGCCCACATTGCGCTGACTCGGAGCTTTGTTTGTGATATCCGCACCTTCAAGGGTGATCTTGCCAGTAGTTGGAATTTCAAAGCCCGCGATCATGCGCAAGGTCGTTGTCTTGCCGCAGCCTGAAGGTCCAAGAAAAGAAACAAATTCACCTTTTTTGACATCGAGGTTGAAATCATTAACTGCAGTGAAATCGCCAAAATGTTTTGAAATGTTCGTTAACGCCAAGTGTGTCATATCAATTCTCCATCAAAGATTTAATGCGCCCCTGCAGCCTGACCCTGCCCGCCTGTAAACAGTTGAATGAGCCCCATGACAACCCATGTCATTAGAAAACTTGCAAATGAAAGAGCGGCAGGTTCATACGCACGGTGCTGACCAAGCAGGAAAAGGTAAGGACCAAAAGCAGGCACACCAAGAAAGGAAGCAAGCGTGACCTCACCCACCACAATGGCAAAAGTAAGAAGCGCACCGCTCAATAATGCGGCGCGGATATTGGGCAAAATCACTCGCGTAATAATGATGAACCAGCTTGCCCCAAGGCTTTGCGCAGCTTCGGTCAGAGTCCGTATATCCACAGTACGCATACCCGTATCCACGGAGCGATACATATAGGGCAGCCCTAAAACTACATAACCTGCAACGATCAATATATCAGTGCCCAACTCGAATGTTGTTAGCGGCTGCAATAATGTTGTATCTGTGAATGGGATATTGACCGGGGAACTATAGATGCGGATCAAACCAAACACAAGAATGATCGCAGGGACAACGAAAGGCAAAAGCGTGATGAACTCAACAATGCGGCGCGCTTCAGGCAGGCGGAGACGAATCCAATATGCGGTAGGCACGATCAAGATGATACTCACAATGATGGTCATCAATGCAAGCACATTTGAATATAGGAATGTCTCAAGAAATTCGGGGTCTTCTAGCGCGCGGACATAAGCTTTGAATCCAATTACATCACGCTCCATGCCAAGCGAGAACTCAAGTGTTGCATACAACGGCAAAACGAAATACAACGCGCCTAATATGAACCAGAACCAACTCCAAAACGGAATTCGGCGGATTCGAGCAAGCATGTTCATTTCAACCACCTTTCGGTCTTACGCTGAAGCCAAGAATATCCCACCAATGAGACCGCCATAATAACCACCATCCCCATCGCCATTGCGTAACCAAGCCCGGGGTTGTGAAGAACATCGCCTCGTATTTGCGCCCCGATCTGGATAGTGATGATACCCAGCCTGCCGCCCGTAAGTGCATAAGCTGTGGCATATGCACCGAAGGCGTTACCAAACAACAGGATCATCGAACCGAGGATCGATGGAAGCAAAACAGGGAATGCAATCCGCAGCCAATATTGGGTGGTACTTGCGCCAAGGTTTTCGGCAGCTTCGCGCCATTCACGCTTCAGACCATCCAGAGCGGGGGCCATGATCAACACCATGAGTGGGAATTGGAAATACATATATGTGAGGCTTAATCCCCAAAAGCTATACAAGTCAAAATCTGTTTGTTTATATAAGTTGATCCCAAATAGGTTTTCAATGAGCGCGGTTACAAATCCTGTGCGCCCAAGTGTGGCAATAAAAGCAAATGCAAGCGGAACACCGGCAAAATTTGAAGCCACGCCTGAAAATGTAATCAACACAGAACGGAGAGGTTTTGGCAATCCCCCTACCGTTACAGAATAAGCAAGTAAAAAACCAAAAATGCCTCCACCCAGAGCGGTAACCGCGCTAACACGAATACTGAGCCAGTAGGCATCAAGAATGGATTTTTCCTGGAACAATTGAATGATATTTGCGAATGTAAATTGTCCATCGTTGTTGGTGAAGCTTCCAAGGAAAAGGCGCAGGGAAGGTAGAACAAGAAAAAGAATTGCAAACAGGAAGAATGGCAAAACGCCAATCCATTTTTTCCAATCAGAGGCAGGGAGTGAAACTTTTGGGTTAAGAGCAGTTTGAGCCATAATTTAATTACCTCAACTTACAGGGGACTGCAAAATTTGCTAAAACAAAACCTTGATCTTTGCCCATCTTTTCGTATCTGTAGTTTCGGAATTGATGCAACCGGCAGCTTCTCTTGCTGTGGCGAGACCCTGCCATATGGCAGGGTCTCGCATTATTACACCAAAATATATTTGTTACGGAGCGGCTTGAACGTCTGCGCCGACGACCGAGTCCCAATTCTCAGTGATGAGCACTTTTGCTGCATCGAGTTGGGCAAGGGTGGGGAATACTGCGCCAGAAACATCGGGCAATTTGGCCAGTAATTCATCAGGAATCACACCACGTGCGCGCAGGTCAGCTTCGCGGATCGGATGGCAATATCCTTCCATCCAAAGCAACTGGCCTTCATCTGAGTACAGGAATTCCATCCACAACTTGGCATTCTCAGGGTGAGGTGCGTAAGCGCTAATGGCCTGAACGTACACACCAGCAAAGCGACCAGTGGCAGGGATCACAACCTCAGCGGTGGGATTTCCTTCAAAGGAGTCGACTGCGGCAAGGGCGTTGTAGTCCCAGGTGATGCGGACAGCCGTCTCGCCGGTAGCGACCAAACCGTTATTCGCAATCAACGGGACGAGGTTGCCTGCTGCGTTCAAATCAGCAAAGAAATCGAGGCCGGGTTGGGCATCGTCAAGAGAGCCGCCATTAGCAAGGGTTGCGGCAAACACAGATTGAATCGCCTGGTTGGAGGTGCGAGGATCGCCGGAGAGCGCAACCTGACCGTTGTACTTCGGGTCGAGCAAGTCAGCCCAGTCTTGAGGAACATCAGGTTGAACATCGGTGTTCACCAGGAAGGACAACACACCGTAGTAATCGCCATACCAGTAGCCATCGGGATCTTTGGCATCGTCAGGAATGGTATCCCAGGTGGAGACTTTATAGGGCTGGATCAGTCCTTCGGCCTTGGAAGATTCACCGAATGAGAAACCCACGTCAATCACATCGGGGGCCTGCGGGCCTTTGTTATCCTTATTGGCTTTAATAGCCTCGATCTCATCGCCTGAACCAGCGTCAGGATTCAATTCGTTGACCGTGATATTAGGATACTTGGCTTTGAAGGCTTCAATCACCTCACCGTAATTGCACCAGTCGGGTGGGAGGGCGATAACATTTAGCGCGTCTTCAGATTTCGGAGCGCCACCGCCACATGCTGACAACACGGTTGCCGCAATCACGAACAGGGCGAGCAATTGATAAGCAAGTTTTTTTGTGCGCATTCTCTCTATCTCCTATATGATTATTGATTGATTGGACGAATAGAACACTTTCCATGATTCTCTTCCGGGCGCCTCCAATCTGTTAACAAAGTGTTAACATTTTAACATTATCAATATTCAAAGTCAAACAACCCTTTGAACATATTGATCACAATAAGATACTGCGCTTACGACCTTCCCATCACATTCGCGATAAACCAGTAAATTGCTGCTGAAATCAACCCACTGACCGGGATGGTGATCACCCAGGCAATGAGAATATCGTTGACGACACTCCAACGCACTTTGCCCAAGCGTTCAGAAGCACCCACACCCACGATGGCAGAGCTTACAACCTGTGTGGTGCTAACTGGCGCACCGCCAAGAGAAGCCGCAAGAATCACAAAAGCGGAGGTCATCTGTGTGGCAAAACTATGTACCGGGCGGATTTTATAGAACTTGCCGCCCAAAGTGCGGATCAACCTCCAGCCACCCAGAGCAGTTCCGAGCGCCATGGTCGAGGCGCTTACAGCAATCACCCAAAATGGGACGATAAATTCGCTCAACACTCCACCGATCAATAAACTAAGCGTAATGATGCCCATCGTCTTTTGCGCATCATTCGTCCCGTGGCTGAAAGCCAATCCAACAGCGGTAAAAAATTGCGCGCGCTTGAAAAATTCATTGATGTTCGGCGAAGCATGGCGTGCAAGGAAATAGATCAGCCGTATTACCAAGTAACCAACCAAGAAGCCTGCCAATGGTGACAAAAACAAACCAGCCAGCACCTTGTAAATTGCATCGAGGTTGATCACGTCAATGCCCGCAGTAAATGCAACCACACCGATCAAACCGCCGATCAATGCATGAGATGAACTGCTGGGTATTCCCAGATACCATGTGATCAGATTCCAAATGATGGCTGCCAATAAGCAGGCAACAAGTGCATCGAGGGACAGCAAATGCGAATCAACAATATCGCCGCCGACTGTTTTTGCCACAGTCACCCCAAACAGAAAGGGCCCCAGGAATTCCGCAACGGCAGTCACACCCAGAGCAGTGGTTGGATGGAACGCCCGCGAAGAGATCATGGTTGCCACAATGTTGCTTGAGTCGCGCATTCCATTGATAAACTCGAAAACCACCGCCAGAATAATAACAAGGATCAATTCAGAAGACATTAACGCCCTGTTAAGTTTTCTTTACAACAACATCTGCGATAATATTCGCGGCTTCATCACCACGGTCGGCAGCGTTGGAAAGATGGCGATACACTTCGCGCAGCTTCAGCATTTCAACTACATGATGCAAATCTTCAGGGCCGCTGAAAAGATCTGCAATCGCTTCACGATAAACAGCTTCGACGCGATTTTCCAATGCCTTCGCGCGCTGGGCATGATCTATGGCAACTTTTGGATGTTTCGGCAAACGTTGAACAGCATGCCAAATTTCATAAGCAGCATCCTTCAATAAAGAGGCAATTCTCAACATATAGGGTGTGGAACCTACTTTGAGAATTACCATTTCGATCACTGTACTGTCTGCATAGTCCATAACATCATCAATCGAACGGGAAAGGGAAAAAATATCCTCGCGATCAAAGGGCGTGACAAAAGTGCGATTCAACTCATCGATCAGGATGCGGCGTACTTCATCCGCTTCCTTTTCTTTAATGGACAGTTGTTCAGCAATATCTGCATCGCCTGTTTCCAAGTATTTTACGAGCAGTCGTAACCCATCATAAGTGATGGATGCCTGCTCTTCGATCAATTTGTGAAAAACATCTTCACGACGTCTAAACAATTTAAACATGCAATCTCCAAAAAAATATTAGGTATTGCGAGAAGGGTGTTCATCCCGACGAAGTAATCATTCTTACAATAGGAGATTGCTTCGTCACGAAGAACAAGATCGTTCCTCGCAATGACATATTAGTTACTCAATTGGCTCCAACATGCCCGTCACCATACCTGGAAACGCAGCGCGAAGCTTCTCATCCAATTCAGGTGTTATCAAGGGCGTGGTATTGCTCGACATAATTTCTTTAACGCGTTTCATTGCGCGCGTTTGAATATCGGTGGAGCCTTTCTTTACCCAGGCTGTACGCGCATCCCGATCTGCCAGCTTGGTCATCACAGCCTCGGTCTTCATTCGGCTGATGGTGTGTTTTGCGACAATATACGAGCCACCGGGGCCGATCTCTTTTATTAAGTTGATGGCCAGATCCTCATCGCTAAATGATATTCCACGTTTAACGCGCTTCATCATCTGGGCAACTTCATCATCAATCACCGCTTTTGCAAAGTCAAAGGTTGTCAACGCATCTATCAAACCGCCAATATTGAACATATCCATTCCACTGACCACACCGCCCATCGCAGACATGCCCGTTTCATACCCTGCCTGCGCATCGTTCACTTTGGAATTGGTCAGGCCAATATAACCGCCGCAGGGCACATCATAAAAACGAGCCATCTGTGCAAACGCCATGTGCAGCATACCACATTCAATTGCCCCGGAAGTATATGCACCTGTCCGCATATCGGCCACAGTAGCAAGAGTGGCATAGATCGTGGGTGTGCCTTCCTTCACCATTTGCATCAAAGTTGCCGTTGCAAGAAATTCCGCATTGCCCTGCGCCAGTGTGCCCGCCATGGACATGGGCGAAGTGAGTCCTGCATTTGGCACAATGGTCGGGTAAACCGGCAGACCCTCACTGGCAAAATAAATAACATTTTCTGCTGAAAGTTTATCCATGGACAGCGGCGACACAGTAGGACAATAATGATGCGTTAGGAATGGATGTTCCTTGTATGCTTCCTCACCACCTGCAACGATATAGGCCATTTGCATCATGGCGAGTGTATCTTTGTGATCTGTAGTGGTAACACGGATCGGTTTGAGACAATACTTGAGCGCAGGATACAACCTTGAGATTGTGAATTGATCCGCGGGTGCATCTTCCGCCAAAGTGGAAATGGAGAACATGTCATAACCCGGCAATTCATTGATGAGATGCGCAATCTGAGCGATATCACGGGACTCAGCGCGTCTTTCCTTGCCGGTAGCTGGGTCAATGATATTTGGAGCGGAGCTCGCCGTTACAATGACCGGGCTATCCTGCGGAATCGTTTTATCAAATTTGGGGTCGCGCGCATGAAAGGTAAATGTCGATGGGTACACCTTGCGGTATTTTTCAACCACCGCGCGAGGAAATTTAACCCGCTCACCATCCACAGAACAACCATGTTTTTCAAAAATATCACGCGCGGGTTCATAGCGGACCTTCAAACCGACATCTTCAAGGATTTCAAGCGCGGCATCGTGGACTCGTTGCACCTGCTCTTGTGTAAGAAGTTCTGCATACGTCATGGGTTCACATCCTTATTGTTAAATTATTCAACCAGCGATCTCTTGATCTTCTTGCGCTCTATTTTTTTCTTCGGTATATATTTTTCAGCCAGTTTGCGCCCCTGCTTTACAAGAATATTATCAACCAATGGACCTTTCTGCGGCAATCGCAAAAATCTTTTGATGGTATGGAACCGATCACCACGATAGACCATGCGATCAACGCGCAATTTTGCTGCAAGCGCCTTGATCTCCTGCACCGGGAACATTTGCAAACCCGAATGTGTGACTTTTAATGAGGCTGCCGCAATTGCAAAACGGACGGTGTCTTCGAGGTTGAATCCATTCAAATAGCCGTAAATAAAACCAGAAGAAAACGTTGCTCCTGCACCAGAGCCATCCACTGCTTTGATCTTGGGCGCATGAACACGCACGGCTACATTATCGTTCACAACCATGCATCCCTGGCTCGCCATGGTGATAATGGCGGTCTTAATCCCAGAGTTTAACAATTTACGCGCCACACCGAGCATGGCTTGTTTTTTTCCGATCTGGGCGGCATCCGTCACTGCCTGACAAACTGTTACCAAACCGGAATATTTCTTGAGCAATTCAGGATGTTTGTGCCCATGCTCAAAATTCAGAAAGACGGGTACTTTATGACGAAGTGCTTCTTCCATAGCACGGACAATATGGTCGCCATCGTACCAATCCACATACAACAATTTTGATTTCTTGATCAGCGAAAGATCTGCCGTATCGAGTGTGCTCAAAATTTCCGCCGACCTCTGCCAGAAATAAGTGCGCGCACCTTTTTTATCAGAGATATTCACTTCAAGCGGTGTTTTATATTTCTTGGTAAAACGCACCTTGCCTTGCACACCCAAGTCTTTTAGAGTGCTCGCAACGTGATGGCCGAGCAGGTCATCGCCTACGGCGGTACCGATCATGGCAGTAGGCACATTCCATTGGCGGAGGTTACAGGCAATGATGGCCGCGTCGTCATATACATATTCACTGACTTGATGCACGATTGCACCAGTATTGTGTTTTGGAAGTCTATCCAGCGCCATGATGTAGACGGGCGTCAACATGCCGAAGCCTACATAAGCTGGATAGGTTGATTTTTTTTGAGTCATAACAAATTAAACACAAAGGACACGAAGTACACAAAGATAAGACCTTTTTGCGCTTCGCACTTCCTTCGTGCCCTTTGTGCCCTTCGTGTTTAAAGGATTAAGCACGCGCCCTCTCGCCTTTTGGGTCGAATAACACAGGGGCGGTCACTTCCGCTTCGCGCCGACCCTCTATCAGGTCAATGGTGAAGCGATTGCCTTGCTTCGCCAATTCAGTTGGCAGATAGGCATACAGAATATTCTTCTTCAATGTAAAACCATATCCGCCACTACGGACGCGGGTTAGCACCTTGCCTTCGTGATAGACCGCTTCGCCGCCGTAGATTTGAGTGAAGTCATCACCATCAGACAATACGAGTGTACACAGTTTTCGTTTTACACCTTCCGCCTTTTGTTTGATCAATGCTTCACGTCCAATAAAATCACCTTTATCAAGATGCACGCAGAAACCAAGGCCAGCTTCGTAGGGAGTTTCAGAAGGTGTGATATCTGCTGTGAAATAACGGTATCCCTTTTCAAGGCGAAGTGAATCCAAAACTTTGTAACCGCCAAGCTCAAGGCCAAACTCTTTGCCAGCTTCGATCAGCATATCCCAAACCATCGTGGCGCGCTCGTTGGGGATATAAAGTTCCCAGCCAAGTTCGCCCGCGTAACTAACACGTTGAGCATACACCTTCGCGCCGTTGATATTGATCGGCTTCGTTTGTAAATATGGATGAGCCGTATTGGATATATCATTCTTTGTGATTTTTTCCAGCACCACGCGAGACTTCGGCCCCCATAAAGCGAGGCAAGCAAAGTCTCGTGTAATGTCACGAATGGATACTTCACCATCTTTTTCATCCACGTGCATTTGGATGCGCGCAAAATCATTGGCAATAAAACCTGAACCTGTAATCACCCAGAAATGATCTTCACCCAAACGAGTGACCGTTAAATCCGATTCAATTCTGCCGCGTGTGTTCAAAAATTGTGTATAGATCGCATTTCCAACGGGTTTATTAATATCGCTATCCGTCAGGCGTTGCAACAAAGGCAATGCCCCTTTGCCTTTGACCTCGATCTTTCCAAATGAAGTTAGGTCATACAAAGTAACGCGCTCACGAGTGGCGGTGTGTTCCTGCTGCATCCGCTCGAAGAATGGCGGTTTTGCCCAGCCCCACTGGCGTTGGTCCTCGCCCATGCGGCGCGATGCTTTGCCAGGGTCAAAATAGTTGACGCGTTCCCAGCCAAACTTCTCACCGAAGACCGCGCCATTTTCCAATAAACGATAATGAAGCGGACTTACGCGATGGGGCCGCGCCCTTTCATGTTCATCATGCGGGAAGCGCAGGCGATAATAATATTTCACGCTCTCGCATGTTCGTTCCGCCGCATAATTGAAGTCGGAATAATAATTTCCAAAACGAGTTGCGCGATAGCCGTACACATCCATCGGCGCTTCACCTTCGATAATCCACTCTGCCAATAATTTCCCCATGCCGCCCGCGCCGCCGTATCCATTCAATGATATGCCCGCCATCATCCAAAGTCCGCGGACGCCGGCCATGGGTCCAAGCAAGGGTTGGCAATCAGGCGTGTATGCACCGGGATGGCGTACCAAAGTAATAATGCCTGCCTGATCCAAAAATGGCAAGCGACGGATCGCACCCTCAAGCAGCATTTCAAATTGATCAAAGTCGCCGGGGAAACTCTTGCTTCCGTGCTCCCAGGGCGCGCCATCAATCCAACGCGGTAACGGGTTTGGCTCATAACCACCGATCACCAGGCCGCCCTGTTCCTGCCGCATATAAACGAGATTATCGGGGTCACGCAAACATGGAGTATCCGCAGAAAACTCATGCCCCGGCACAGCCCGCAATGCAATATGCTGATGATCGACTGGAGTGGTTGGGATGTGCAAGCCTGCCATCGCAGCGATACGAGGCGCCCACATCCCGGCAGCATTGATAATGATCTCGCATCTGATCTCGCCTTTATCTGTCTCAACCGCCTGAACCTCTCCCTTAGCCGACAGTTTGATTCCCGTCACCCGCGTGTTGGTGTAGACTTCCACACCCAACTCCTTCGCAAACTTCACCATCGAAGTTGTCGTTGTGTACGGGTCAAGCTGCCCGTCACGCGGGAGATAAATTCCGCCGTACAGATCCTTATCTGAAATCTGCGGCATGACCTTCAAGGCTTCGTCGGGAGAGATGACCTCCACCTCAAGCCCCAACGCCTTGGCACGACTCACGCTTCTTTCCAACTCTTTGAGTTGCTCCTTGCTCGAGGCAACTCTCAAACTCCCAACATGGTCAAACAAACCAAGCTCAGAATACAACTCAATGCTATACATGCGGAACTTGAGCATGGCCTGCGAGGTGGCGAACTGAGTCACAAGCCCCGCCGCGTGGGATGACTCTCCGCTTGCAATCTCACCTTTTTCCAGAATCACAACATCCTTGCGCCCATACTTCGCAAGATGATATGCAATTTGCGCACCATAAATCCCACCGCCAATTACAACGATCTCAGCTTGATCCTTCATTCAATTCACCTGTTTTATATTGAAGTGTATCCGGGTGGTCGAGTAGTTTCGAGCCGCCATGCGGCGAGAAACGTATCGAGACCACCCATTTCATCCAAAATTTCCATCAACTGGTGGTCTCGATATGCCCCGCGAAAACCATGCGGTGCTACTCGACCACCGAAGTTTACTGTGCCACTGCCTTCAACCATCCCTCAAACTCTTTCGAGTCCATCTTCTCTACTGCCCTGCCCCAGCGCTCTTCGGCCCAGCCCCAAAAGTCAAAGTCAATGGTGGAGATATCCGCCTGAATAGCGGCCCACAATCCCCAACCTACATCAGACATGATCATATTTAGCTTCATACGCGCGATCATGGCTGGAGTCGCTTCGCCGAAATAGGCTGCACAGACTTCCGAGATTTGAGAATTTGAGAATTGCATTTCCTGGCAGGTATTTCCAAGTTCAAAGGTCGGGTCGTTGTTTCCGCTGTATTCATAATCGATCAACCATAATTGCTCGCCATCATCGATATAATTTTCGGCTAATAAGTCATTATTGCATGGAACTGTCGCCAATGGATTTACGTTCATCGCTTCTTCGATCTGTGCCACAGTGGACATTCTATCCAGATAACCATCAGGGGTGCGGATATCACGTTCTTTGCAAAGGCGGAGATAATACTCCGTGAGGCGGAACATGTTGAAGTCCGAATAGAAGCGCGGACCTTCGTTCAGTTTTTTAATTGCCTGCGCCATGCGAGTCGGCATGCCTGCTTCGTTCAGAGAATCCTTCGACATGGTTTTGCCATGCAGGAATTCAATCACCATGACATTATATTCGGGCAGGTAATGCAAAATCTTAGGAGCCACACCAGCCTGCGATGCGGCCTTGGTGTTGTGATATTCGTTATTTCGATCAATAGCAAGGAGTTCCGTGCTTTCACCCGGCACGCGGACAAAGTGCGGAACGCCATCCACTTCCACCTTGAAGTTGGTGTTGGTCAAACCACCTGAAAGCGGCTGAATGGAAATATTCTTGCCTTTCCAATCCTCGATTTTTGCAACCACTTCTTCGATCACCGACATTAATTCTCCTAATAAGATCGTAGGGACACAGCAGTCAATTCATAATTGCGACGATAGGATATTTCGCTGTGTCCCTACTTTTTAAGAAAGTATTACTCTGGCGGAATTTCCTTGAAGGCGTAATCCACGTTGATGCCTCTGGATTTTTGAGCATTCTTGGCGAGTAAGTACCAAACGCCCGAAAAGATCAAAACTCCGAATACAACGCTGTAAGCCAGTGTACTGGTAAGGCCAAGCTGTGCATAGAACATGAACATCAGGGTCATCGCGCCGCCAAGAATGAAACCAATGACGCCGAGTATCGTAACCAGCGGAGTATTCCCAACCTTATACTTTGCACCAGGCGAGGATTCGTAAACTTCTTTTGCGCGATAGGGCAATAACGCGCCTGCCAAACAAGTGATCACGAATACATAGCCGCAGGCAAAGGTAACACCCAACGTCAGTCCCACCCAATTTGAGTTCAGGTTATACAGCAGAATGACCGGTATGCTGGCAAGGAAATAGGCCAGATGGGCGTTGACCGGCGTATGGCGTTTCTCATCTACTTTGCTGATCCATTCGGGAAGCAAACGATCAAGTGACATGGCAACCATGACGCGCGTCATTCCGATATAGCAGTTATGCACGATCTGATGTGAGTTGAGGATATAGCCCAGGCCGATGATGATCACAACCAACGGACTGGCTGTCAGCGCGATGGCAATGATATTCGGCCATAGCCAGAACCCAGCAATGGTCGATTCGCCCACACCGGACCAATATCCTGCGCCCGCCACATAGAGGAATTCTGTGCCAACCGCTTTTTCCAAGGCAAAGGCGAGAACGGCCAGCAATATGCCTGTGAAGATCAACGAGCCGACAATGATAAACATTTGGCTGTTGAAGGATCGGGCGTTTTTGATCTCACCATTTTGCTGGGCACTATAGGTCGCCCATTGCAGGGACGTCCACGCGATGGGTGCAACCAGAATAGTAGCCAACAAACTGAATGGCGGATTTAGATCCACACCGGCTGCAACGGAGGCGTCTCGGGCGGTTTGAACAAAATTTTGTGCCCCACCAACAGCCAGGGCGAAGGCATCGATTTTCGTCATGGAAGAAGCAGGTTCACCCAGGAACAGGACAACCAGCATGGTGAAGAACGCAAGCAATGTACCCACGATCATTACAGCTTGAAAACGCACATAATTCTTGAATCCACTGATGAGGATCATCATGGATACGAATGCGTTCAAGATGCTGGTAATGATAATACCGGTTGAGCCGGTAAACCAAATCCCCAGGTTGGACATGGCCGCGTTGCCCATGGTGGCCCCAAGACCAAGGAATAAGGGCGCAAATCCAAGATAGGATAGAAGCCAACCAGATAGCGCCACCCATTGCAGAATCCAGATCACATAGCCGGACATTACCACTGTGAAGGCAGTGCCGCCACCAAATACGCGGCTTTGAAATACATAGTCACCACCGGAGCGAGGCAACGCAGTAGAGAGCCATACATACACAAGCGCAATTGGGATTTCGATCACCATTGCAAGCAAAATTCCCCACACCAATTTGCCGCCTGGCAACGCGCCCGGTGCCCAAAGATAGGTCCAGGGGAAGATCAGGCCCATCGTCAAAATATTGTAGACGAAGGCCGAGAACGGAGACATGACACGTACAAGCCCTGAGGCTTTTCGAGTAAAGACTTCTGGTTTTGCCGTAGCTGTAGCCATTTCTTTTCTCCTTTGGTTAGAACTATTTCAATCCGTACACATTCTCCTTACATAATTGAGCCAATTAATTTGGATGCGCCGCCTCCTTTCGATCCGATGAAAAAGATTATCCGCTGGTCATTTGATAACCTTGCACTTCGCCATCCACAAAAGTGACAAGGCAGCCGCGTAAAACACCCTCGGCATATTCACTGCCAGGGTTGATACAAGTCGTGCGCCCGATCTTCGCTACGGATTGAGATTCATGGATATGACCATGCAACCCAAGCATGGGCTTATATTTTTCGATTGCAGTGCGGACGGCAACGCTTCCTGCTCCGTGCATAACTGGTTGCCCTCCCTGAGTGATTTGCTCAGGTGGATCTTTGTCCCAATCCAACATGGGACAGGTATCGAGGGTGGAGTCTTTGGGTGGGTCGTGAAAATTGAAAATGGCCTTGTTCATGTCAGGCACGAGTGCAGCCATTTTATCGATCATCGCGCCAAGTTCATCTTCCGAAACCTCACGCGGGGTGTTCCAGGGAGTGGGTGTGCTCAACCCAACTGAGATCATGGTGTGATCATCGTCCACTTGTACAGCTTCATTTTCACAAGCGAAGAAAGATTTTGCACCCTCGCGCTTCATGGCGCTTAGAACCTCCCACTCATCATCATTGCCACCTGTGACAAAACATTTGATGCCAGTGCCATTTAATCGTTCCTCGGCCAGGTCAACCCAGTTGACCAATTTTTGTTTCGCGAGTTGATTGAACAAGCCTTCCACTGATCTTGGATCGGCTTGCAGGGTATGGAATTCATCGTCATCCATGATCTTGTAATAGAAACCCAGGATATCAAGTTTAGCCGTCAAGGCCTTTAATTCTTCTTCGCTGGCAAGATGTTCAACCCGTCCCTGCACGGTGGCACGATGATGACCATTTGCTTCCTTGATGATCGGAATCATCAACTTGCCCTGAATATCCCCGCCCATCACGATCACATTCACATTGTAGAACTTGCCTGCATTAATGAATTTACGGAAAGTGCGTTCTGAGCCATGAATATCGGTGGCAAAGAAAAGTCGTGTTGGTTCCTTTTTAGGCTTCTTTGAAAAGAAGGGCATCTGGTTTCTCCAAACGAAAAACCTGACGGATCACGAATCTACGTCAGGCAGGGATGGCTGTGGAATTGGCAAGCAGGCAGGCTATATTGTGTTCGGCCAGCGATTCCACTGCTGAAGAATCAAGGCGTTCGTCTGATACAAGTTTATCGATCTCATTAATATTTGCAATCTGAAAATTCGAGACCACCCCCCATTTACTATGGTCTGCAACCACAATGACCGAGCCTTTCGTGCGTTCAATCATGCGGCGCACAACTTCCGCTTCGGCATTGGTCGGCACGGTGCAGCCATGTTTTAGGGAGATTCCGTCTACGCCTAGAATAGTTTTATTGGCATAGACCAGGCCCAAATTGTCCAGTGCGAAGCGGCCTGCCAAAGAGTTGGAACGTGATTGGAATTCGCCTCCCGTCATGTAGTAGTGAAAGCCCGGGTCACCGAGATCCATCACTGCGCTGACGTTGTTGGTAAAAACCGTGATGCGAGAATCCCCGCGGATGTGTTGAAGTACCTGTGTTGCAGTGGTGCCGCTGTTGATAAAAACAATATCGCCCTCATCGATTAACGAGGCGGCGAGTTCACCAATTCGTCGTTTTTCTTCGGGATGGTGCTGGGCTCTTTGCTGATATTCCTGTTCCAGGATCATGCGTTGATTTAATATCGCGCCCCCATGCGTACGTTCAAGAATTCCCTTCCCTTCAAGCCATTCAAGATCACGCCGTACGGTTGCTTCAGAAGTTTCCAACAAGTTACATAGATCGACTGTTCGGGCGATTTGATGAATTGCAAGATATTCCTGGATTCGCTCCCGCCGCTGTGCTGGTATGAGGGGTTTGCTCATTAAGTGGTCTCAGTTTGAGAATGAAGGAAATTGCGCAATTTGATGATGCATTATATAAGAATCTGATGAAATTTGCAAGTTTTTGAATTTTTCATTATAATAGCGCCCAATTCCTGACAAACAAGAAAAGATTCAAGGCTTCGGAGAATTGTATGGCAAACAGTTCCATTGGGATGGGCGAACAAGACCGTTCTGAACGCGAGAAATTTGAGAACGAATTGAAAGCGATACTGAAAGCCAGTGATGACGCGAATATCCTTTTACGGGTAATCGGCTCACTGGCTTTTCAAATGCATTGCCCAAAATTTGGATACTTGCAAGCCGCCATGGGACGCGCCTATACAGACATCGATTTTGCTGCATATGGCAGGCAGAACAAACAGATCACCGAGATGATGACGAAGATGGGTTACGTGGATAATCGCGAAGTCTTCATTGCGTCCGAAGGGGAACGCGCGATTTTCGATAAACCTGGTACGGGCCTGCATGTGGATATCTTCTACGAGAAACTCGATTTCTGCCATGCCATTTATTGGAAAGACCGTTTGGAAGTTGACTCCCCCACCATTCCATTGACTGAATTGCTTCTCGAAAAAATGCAGATCGTGCAGATCAACGAGAAGGACATCATCGACACGATCATGTTATTGCTTGAGCACACATTGGGCGATACCGATCAGGAAACCATCAACATTAAACTAGCGGCACAATTGTGTGCGAATGAATGGGGGCTATGGCGCACCACCACCATGAATCTTGAAAAAGTAAAACAACTCGCAGGGCATTACACACAACTCACACCAGAACAAAAGGCAAAAGTGGTATCCCAAGTGGATGAAATCATTGCGCGTTTGAACAACGAACCCAAACCGTTGGCGTGGCGCATCCGTGACCGCGTAGGTGACCGCGTCAAATGGTACAAGGATGTGGACGAGGTTTAAGACTATGGAGTCAAACGTCTCCTGACGTTTGGCTTGAAAATCAGGAGATTTTCTAGTCCACTACGCCAGGAATATTAAGGAGCAATCATGGCAAAACTTGTAAAAGACTTAATGCACGCAGGGCTGATCACCTGCAAACCAACTGCCACGCTTGGTCAGGTGGCTGTATTGCTGAACCAACATCATGTTCATGCCCTGGTGGTGACGGACCGCGACGGGCGCACGCTGGGTCTGATTTCCGATTTTGATCTGATGGCAGGCGAATGGCTTTCATCTGATGAAGAAAGCCTGACCGTGATGCGCAAACTGACCGCCGTTGATCTGATGTCACAGCCAGTTGATACGGTTGAAGCCAATACTCCTGCTTCTGAAGCAGCCAGCACCATCATGGAGAAGAAGGTCAGCCGTCTTCTCGTTACTGAAAATGGTAAATCCGTCGGAATCATTTCTCTTTCTGATTTTATTGCCAGCATTGCAGGTGAAATTAAGAGCAAGAGGGATACAGTTGGCGATGTGATGTCCGATGCAATTCTGGTTTGCCGCGGCAAGACCCCCGTCGTCTCCGCCGCACGCGCTATGACATCTGCTGGCTGGCGGTCTGTGCTGGTAGTGGATGCAAAAGGCAAAATCCTTGGCGTGGTCAGCGGCCACGACCTGCTGCACCTGGTCAAGGATGGTGTGGATGAAAAACTTGTCGTCCGTGATGTGATGCATCCCGCATTGACAATTGACATCCACGCCAGCCTGCGAGAAGCCGCAGATATGATGATCCAAAACTATCATCACAGATTGGTTGTGGTTGATAAAGATGACCCTGACTCCTTCCCGCTTGGCGCGATCTCGACCTTTGATATCGTGGCAGAAATGGCAAGACCAGATTCGGTTTGGCAGAAATAAACTCCGTTGGTCGAGTAGGGCGAATGCACTTCTCACCCATATCGAGACCAACAAGTCACAGGTGAACATAAGGTAACTGGCAATAACTGGTGGTCTCGATATGCTCTTCGCATCGAACGCTCAGAGCTACTCGACCACCGCAATAACACGGCAACAGGAGCAAAGCATGTCGGAATTTCCAACACAGGCGCAGGTAGTTATCATCGGCGGGGGCGTGGGCGGGGCAAGTATTGCATACCACCTCACAAAAATGGGGTGGAAGGATGTTGTCATTGTTGAAAAGCACGAATTGACAGCGGGGTCAACTTGGCATTCCGCGGGGTTAGTCGGCCAGATGCGCTCAGACGCAAACCTGACCCGCATGATGCATTACAGCACGGACTTGTATCGCAACCTCAAAGCCGAAACGGGGCAGGATACTTCGTGGCGCGAAGTGGGTGGTGTCCGCCTCGCTTCATCCGCTGAAAGATTAGAAGAAACGAAACGTCTCGTTGGCATGGCTCGTTCCTTCGGTGTGCCAATGGAATTGATCTCGGCCAAAGAAGCACTCGAAATGTTTCCGCTCATGAACATTGACGGCGTAGTTGGCGCGGCATATACACCCAACGATGGCAGCATTGATCCTACTGGTCTAACCAACGCATTAGCCATCGGCGCAAAGAATCGCGGCGCAAAAATACTAACCAATACATCGGTTACCGCCATCAATCTCAAGAACGGGCGTGTGCATGAGGTAGTAACAGATAAAGGCACGATCAAAACCGAAGTTGTAGTAAACGCTTCGGGCATGTGGGGACGCGAAATCGGAAAAATGGTGGGGCTGAGTCTGCCCGTCGTCCCGATGGCGCATCTGTACATCATGACCAAGCCCATAGAAGGTGTGACAAATAAATTCCCAAATCTTCGTGACCCTGATCTTTTGGTTTACTGGCGCGAAGAAGTTGGCGGATTGATCACAGGTGGTTACGAACGTCAGCCCGCGACCTTTGGCATGAACGGCATTCCAAAAGATTTCAAGTTCCAATTACTGCCGCCAGATTGGGAACGCTTCACTCCGTTAATGGAGAATTCAATCCGCCGCGTGCCTGCAATCGAGAATGCGGAAGTTATCAAATTACTAAATGGCCCCGAAGGCTTTACGCCCGATGGTGAGTTTTTATTGGGCCCAACATCCGTCAAAGGTTTCTGGGTGGCATGTGCCTTCTGCGCACATGGATTGGCAGGCGCAGGCGGCATCGGTAAAGTGATGGCGGAATGGATCATAGATGGAAACCCCGAATGGGATATGTGGCGCCTCGATGTGCGTCGTTTTGGCCTAAACTATAACAGCCTCGATTACACGGTTGCACGCACCTTTGAAACCTATACTCAATATTATGATATTCATTTCCCCAGTGAAGAACGCTTATCGCGACGAAACGTTCGCACCTCACCCACTTATTATCGCCTACGTGATCTCGGCTGTGCCTTCGGTGAAAAGATGGGATGGGAACGTCCGAATTGGTTCAGACGTTATGAAGAACTCGCCACGCATGGTCATGAACCGAAAGGCTGGCCTCGTCATAACTGGTCACGCGCCATCGGTTACGAACATTTGATGACACGCGAACATGCGGGTCTCTTTGATGAAACATCCTTTAATAAATTTGAAGTACGCGGACCTGGTGCACTGAAGTTCCTCAATAATGTATGTGCGAATGAAATGGATCAGCCGCTTGGCACGATCACCTACACACAATGTCTCAACAAACGCGGCGGTATCGAATGTGATTTCACTGTCACCCGCCTTGCAGATGATCGTTTCTTCATCGTCACGGGCACGGCGTTCGGTCAGCATGATATGTCCTGGCTTTCGCTAAACATGCCTGAGGATGGTTCGGTCACAATTGAAGATGTTGGTTCCAATTATGCCTGCCTCGGTTTGTGGGGCCCGAAAGCGCGCAGGATTTTGGAAAAGGTCACAACGGACGACGTATCGAATGCAGGCTTTCCTTACATGACTTCCAGGCGAATGAACGTGGGTGATGTCCCGGTCATCGCTTCACGCGTGACTTATGTGGGCGAGCTGGGCTGGGAGTTTTACTGCCCGATGGAATACGGCCTGCGACTCTGGGATACGCTGTGGGAGGCAGGCCAAGCTGAGGGCATGGTGGCAGGCGGCTATAAAGCCATTGATACTTTGAGAATTGAAAAAGGCTATCGCTATTGGAGCGGCGAAATTTCTCCCGATTACACCCCTTATGAAGCAGGCCTCGGTTTTGCTGTGAAATTGGATAAAGCAAATTTCATCGGCAAGGATGCACTGGTTAAACAAAAGAAAGATGGCATTACACGCAAACTCTGCACGATGACGTTGAACGATGACCGCACGATTGTCATTGGCAAGGAACCTATTCGCTCTGGCGAAACAATTGTCGGTTGGGTGGCTGGAGGCGGGTTCGGATATTCGGTTAAGAAGTCGATTGCGTATGCGTATCTCCCGATGGAATGTGCAAAGGCTGGCACAAAGTTAACCGTTGAATGTTTCGGCGAGCTGATCGGCGCGGAAGTAACGCAGCCCGTGTTGTGGGACGCCAAAGGCGAGAGAATTCGTCAGTAAACAGAAGCAGGTAAAACGTTAAGAAAGAAGCGGCGGTGCGTCCAATTTGCACCAGGAGGTTCTCGTCAAAGAAAAAAACAGTTAGATGAAGCCACGCACGAATCCAATACTATATCCGATTTGGGAAGGATGCCATGACAACTCTTGCAATTGATAAAGCTATCGCCAAAGTTCCGTTCTTACAGACATCAAAGAATGTGAAGAAGACGCCATTAAGCGGTGGTATTACAAACTTGAATTTCAAGATCGATGCAGATGGAAAATCGTACGTGCTCAGGCTGGCAGGCGAGGGAACGGAGCAATTAGGGATCAAACGTGATGTTGAACATGCGGCCAACAAGGCAGCCGGTGAACTGGGGATTGCACCTGAGATCATGTATTTTATCGAACCTGAAGGTTATATCGTGACGCGCTTCATCAATGGCAAGCCGATTCTACCCGATGTGATCAAGCAGCCTGATTATCTTGCGCGCGTGGTAAAGAAGATCAGACTCTTTCATAGACGAGGACCGAAATTGAAAGGTGAGTTCAATGTCTTTCGACGCGTGGAGATGCTCGAAAAAGTTTCGAGAAGCAAAAACTGCAAGTTCCCACATGATTGGGATTGGATCATGCAGAAGACAAAGGAAGTGGAAAAGGCGCTGGCGAAAGACCCATATATTCCCACACCATGCCATGATGATTTGCTAAATCTAAACTGGCTTGAGGAGGAAGTGCCTGGGGATATTGGCGAAATCCGCCTGCTGGATTGGGAGTACGCGGGCATGGGTGATATCTTCTTTGACCTCGGCAATTTCTCCCATCATCATCGCTTGAATGAAGAGCAGGTGCGTTACTTCTTACAGGAATATTTTGGTGAAATTACACCAAAGAATTATGCACGCCTGCGCTTGATGTGGCCCATGTCTGAACTGCATGAGTCGATGTGGGGCACGACTCAGACGGGCATTTCCAAATTGGAGGAGGATTTCCAGGGGTATGCCGACCTGTGGTTTGGACGTTTCCGCCAGCATGTTACGGACCCGCGCTGGGATCAGTGGTTGAAGGATGTGGGGAAGAAAGGGAAGTGAGCAGTGATTAACGTTGGTTGAGTAGCCCCGTGCAGGTGGGGGCGTACACTTGCACCCGCTGCGTTTGGTGCAGTGCGGTGTCGAGACCAACAGTAAATGGAAAACATAGAATAGTTAGTAAACATGGTGGTCTCGATATGCTTTTCGACGAACACGAAAAGCTACTCGACCACCGAGGTATATAAAACAAGGAGAAAATAATGTCTATCGTAAATGCAAAAGAAATCATGATCGAGGCGGCCAAAAACGGTTATGCCGTGGGCGCCTTCAACATCACAGATTTGCTTCAATTCGAGGCGGTGATCGATGCCGCTGTCGAAAAGAAAGCGCCTGTGATCGTTCAAACTTCCGTCAAGCCATCCCAGTTCCTTGGCACGGATATGATGGTGGCGATCTATCGCACGCTCGCCACATCTGCACCCGTGCCTGTGTGCCTGCACCTTGACCATTGCACGGATATCAACTACTGCAAGAAGTGCGCGGATGCAGGTTACACCAACATCATGATCGATGCGTCCAAGCAATCGTATGAGGAGAATATCCGCCAGACCAAGGAAGTTGTGGATTACTGCCATAAGGTCGGCAACATCTCAGTTGAAGGCGAGTTGGGAACTGTCGGCGGTGTGGAAGACCAGATCAAGGTCGCGGAGGATGAAGCGCAGTTGGCGAATCCAGAACAGTCGATTGAATTCGTCGAGCGCACGGGACTGGATATTTTTGCGCCAGCAATCGGCACCGCTCACGGCGTGTACAAGACCAAGAATCCGAAGATCGATTTTGAGCGTATGGCTGTCATCCACAAGATGTTAAATGGCAATGGAATCAAGACTCCTGTGGTGGTTCATGGCGGAACAGGGTTGCCTGAGGACTACATCAAGAAGCTGCTCGCGGCGGGCGGCGCCAAGTTCAATGTTTCCACCGAATTGAAGCACACTTTGATCGATACAAAGTTCGAGTACATCAGCGCACACCGCGATGAATATGACCCAGGCAAATTGGATGTTGCTGTCCGCGATGCGACGCGCAAGGCCGTGATGCATTGGATTGATATGTTGGGCAGCGCGGGGAAGGCATAATCATAAATAATCTGTTGGTCGAGTAGCCCGAACGATAGTGAGGGCGTATCGAGACCAACAAGTGAACAGTGAACAGAAAACAATTTGAAAAACGCGGTGGTCTCGATACGGGCGAGAAAAACACTCACCCTACTCGACCACCAGTACACATAAATGTTTGAGGAGTCATAAAGCATGAAAAAAGTTGAAGAATATTACGCACCTTGGGTGAAGGGCATTCCAATGTACATTTCGGAGCATATTGAAAAAGCCTGGAGAGATCCAAAACTGCATCGCATGATGTCTAATGAAAATCCGCTTCCGCCTTCGGACAAGGTTTTGGATGCAATGGTGAAATACGCGAAAATGGCGAACCGCTACCCTGATCAGGGTCTTGTGGTGCGCAGCAAGATCGCGGAAATGAACAATGTGGATGGCCCCGGCAATGTGATGATCGGCAATGGCTCCAGTGAAGTGTATGACAATATCTTCCGTATGTTCATCACTCCCAGCGATGAAGTCATTCAACACACGCCGTGCTTTGGTATTTATGGTCTGCGCGGAACTTTGCTGGGCGCGAAGATGGTCTCTGTGCCAATGGTCTACAAGGATCATCTCATGCACTATGACCCTGATGCGATCCTAAAAGCCGTGACTGATAAAACCAAAATTATCGTTGTTGCGAACCCGAACAACCCCACTGGCAATTTCATGGATGCAAAGCATTTCATCACCATTGCCGAGACGAGTATACCGTTCGTGATTGACGAGGCTTACGTGGAATACGCGGGCTTGGGTATGTCTCAGGTGCAGTTGACCAAAAAATATAAGAACGTGTTGATCACACGTACCTTGTCAAAAGCTTATGGCCTAGCAGGTATGCGGTTCGGATACGCCATTGCAGATAAGGAAGTGATCGATCAGATCGCTGGCTCACTTCTTCCCTGGAACGTCGGCACGATTCCCATGTGGGCGGCGCTTGCAGCTTTTGAAGATAAAGAGGGTCTCGAAGAACGTGTCAAATTCAACAATAGCGAAGTGGATTTCATCACCGAATCGTTGAGCGATATCCCCGGTTTCTATATCATGCCGTCTAAAGCCAATTACATCCTCTTTGACTGCGGTGAAACTGGCAAGACAGGCAAGGAAGTGTTGGCATTCGCTGAAACCAAAGGCATCATTCTGCGTGGCGAAAGCAAGAAATACGGAAGTGACGGCTGGTTCCGCGTGACGATTGGCTCAAAGGAAGAGAATCGCCTGTTTGTAGATACCGTCCGCGAGTTCTTTGGGATGAAGAGATAGATAATTCGCGTTGAGCGGAACGAGCGACAGCGAGTGTAGTCGAAACGCAAGGTACGCAATTTACTGCCCTTCGACTGCGGGTCTCGGTACGAGCGAGGTGAACACTCGCTCCACCCGACCCTCCGCTCAGGGCGAAGTTTGGAGACAAACCATGTCAAAAATAAAAGCAGTGTTCTTTGACCAGGATGGCGTGATCATCGATACCGAGCGTGATGGTCACCGTGTTTCGTTCAATATGACCTTCAAGGAATTCGGTTTCACCGACGAATGGAGTGTGGAGTACTATCACGAACTGCTCCAGATCGCAGGCGGCAAGGAACGTATGAAACATCACTGGAAGACCAAGGGATTCTCCAAACCGCTGACCGAAGAAGAGATCGATAATCTCGTCAAGGAAATGCACAAGCGTAAGACCGCCCTGTTCGTGGAACTGATCGAGACAGGAAAACTTCCACTGCGCCCGGGCATTCGTCGGTTTATGAAAGAAGCGATGGATGCGGGCCTCAAGATCGGCGTCTGTACTACATCCAATGAACAGGCCGCAAAGGCCATTACTGAAAAAATCCTGACAGATATTAAATTCGAGATCGTGCTGGCAGGAGATGTTGTCGAGAAGAAGAAACCCGATCCTGAAATTTACAATCTCGCCCTCTCCAAATTGGAGTTGAAACCCGATGAAGTTTTCGTGGTGGAAGATTCCAAGAATGGCGTTAAAGCCGCAAAAGCCGCCGGCGCGAATGTGATCGTCACCACCAATCACTACACTGAAAAAGAAGATGTGGAAGCAGGCGACGTGATCGTTTCTTCTTTAGGTGACCCCGATGGCGAAAAGGCAAACCTGCGCAAAGGTGACATCAAGGACTTTGATGGTGTCATTCATGTGAAGCAGTTGGTGGATCTGTTTGGATAGGTATAGACATGAGTGTTTAGGCTCTCTTTATACATTCATGCTGATTCGGAAATTGCTGGCTGCATTCCATAGGCGAACCCATTGCAAAGAGCCAGTGTTTTCAACATATATCACTCAGAGGAAATCTCCCTTTCGGGAGGAGGAGGATGCGTATCATAAATGAATGATCTTTGCTATTCGTAAGTTCAGTTTCTTGATTTCAGATATCTAAATTCAAGTACAAGGAGAATTACGAAAATGGCTGACAAAAGTATGGAGCACGACAAGAAGGTTCTGCATAACATGGGGTATGCGCAGGAACTTGCCCGCCGCATGAGCGGCTTCTCGAACTTCGCGATTTCATTCTCGATCATTTGTATCCTGGCCGGCGGCATCACAACATTTCCTGTCGCTTTGAGCGCAGGTGGTGGTTTTTCAGTGGCTATCGGCTGGTTTGTTGGCGGCATTGCCGCTTTGATCGTTGCGTTTGGAATGGGACAGATTGCATCTGCGTTTCCCACTGCCGGCGGGTTATATCACTGGAGTTCCCATCTCGGCGGGCGGGCCTGGGGTTGGGCAACCGCCTGGTTCAATTTGCTGGGATTGGTATTCGTTGTATCATCTGTGGATGTCGGCGTCTATTTTCTCTTCAAAGATTTGTTCCTTGCCACGGCGCTCGGCGTGGATGTTTCAGCTTGGGGAGCTACTCATCAGGCGATTTTCGTTCTGGCGTTGTTGGCGTCGCAGGGCCTTTTCAACCACTATGGCATTAAGCTCACAACCATGCTGACTGACTTCAGTGGTTATTTGATCTTTGTAGTTGCCGCAGTGCTCGTCATTGCCTTGCTCGCCTTCTCACCAGTAGCCTTGGACTTCTCCCGCCTCACCACATTTACAAACTTTACTGGTGACACAGGCGGTGCCGTATTCCCGTTCCACCCAAGCGCAGGGTTTGTCTTCCTACTCGGCCTACTGTTCGTATGTTACACCATCACGGGTTTTGATGCCTCGGCGCACACATCGGAAGAAACACATGATGCGCAAGTGAATGTACCCAAAGGCATGTGGACTGCTGTGTTTTGGTCCTGGGTATCAGGCTTCATCATGGTTGCAACCTTCGTTTTGGTCATGCCAAGTGTGGAAGAAGGTGCAGCAGCAGGCTGGGGCTCCTTCTATTATTTGATCGGCGCATCCAAGATGCCGTCCTTCCTACTTATATTCCTTGCCGCAGGCATTGTGATCGCAAACTATCTTTGTGCATTGGCTGGGTTAACCTCGTGTTCCCGCATGATGTTTGCCTTTGCGCGTGATGGTGGCCTGCCAGCCTCGGGATTTCTTTCTCACATCAGCACCCAATATCGCACTCCAACCTATGCCATTTGGACCGGTGTAGTGGTTGCCTGGCTTTCCACACTTTATGCAGGCGCCTTTGTTGTGCTGGCTACGGGCTGCGCAGTATTCCTCTATCTTTCCTACGTAATGCCTATTGCCGCCGGCATCCTGGCTGAAGGCAAAACCTGGAAGGAAAAAGGCCCCTTCAATCTTGGCGGATTTTCCAAGATCAATGGTGTGCTCGCAGTGCTGGTAGGGATTGTGCTCGCAATCACTGGTTTCTTCCCGCCCAACGAAAAAGTGTTTTATCTTACCGTTGGGATGGTCGTGGTCATGGTCATCCTTTGGTATGCTCTTGAGCGTAATCGCTTTGAAGGCGTACCCGAAGGCGACAAGATCACAGAACGCCAGAAGATGATCGCCGAGATCGAAGCTAAATACGTCGATTAGCCTCGGTGACCTGAATCTTATGTAATATAAAGCGGTATCTCAAAAGAGGTGCCGCTTTATAGTATGACATTGGAGCACGCCATGAAATATCTACTTGGGATTGATCAAGGTACGACACAAACGACAGCAGTGATCGTGAATGACCACGGCGAAATGGTCGAAAAGAATTCATCGCAACTGCCCGCCCGTTTTCCACAGGCAGGATGGGTGGAGCAGGAACCCGCAGACATCCTCCGCACGGTAAAAGAAGCCTGCGCACCTTTGCTTGATAAGTATGATATTTCCGCGGTCGGCTTTGACAACCAGGGTGAAACCTTTGTGGTTTGGGATAAGGACACGGGCGAGCCTGTGACTCCCGCCATAGTTTGGCAGGATAC
>NZ_JBXMTI010000110.1:0-24657 GCF_057083605.1 Candidatus Villigracilis sp.
TAATGACTGAACAATTGCTGCAAAATTTGTTTCTGCAAGTCCTTTTGTGCGTCAACATCCGATTCACTTATGTTTTTTATTTCAGCACTTATTTCACCAATTACTCTTGTGGTCTCTGCGTTGTAATCTTGCAAAGAATTCAAATTGTCATCTTTTATATCAAAAGAGTTAATCAAATTCAGTGACTGGTTTATTTCCTCAAACCACAAAGAAAGTATCCCAGTTGCCGACTGACAAAGAGCTATCCACTTTGAATTTTCCTCAGACTTGTTGGTGTTGGATAAGAATATGCGTTCAGCGCCTTGCAGGTTATTAACAGTGGCAGCATTATTTTTCTTTACTTCATCTGCCAAATTTTTCAATCCAGCTATTTCCTTCTTGATTTCTGAAAATTCAAGGAGTTTGGCTTGTACTTTATTTGCAAGGTCTTGACCTGTAATGTCGTTTTCACAGAGTGGGCATATTATTAGATCGGGATTTTGCTCCAGAATTTGCCTCCCTGCTTGATAAAGATCCATCAATGCCAATTTTTCTAGATTTTCCTTTTTGCTCAATAGTTCTTTTTGCTTCAAGAAATATTCTTGTGTCTGCTTGACGAATCCAGAAGAAATTACGGCCTGGGTTAATGTGCTTTCTAAATTAATTAACCACTGAAAATATTTTCTTTTTTCATCTTCTGATGAGTTTCCTGTGATTTCACTTAGGCACTTCTGAAAAGAATCAAGATCTTTAACCACAGTGAAACTGCCTAGATTTCCTTGCAGCTGTTCGACAGTCGCGAAAACTGCAGAGGGTAAGTCAACTACTGGTCCAATAATAGGCACGATCAATGCCATGATATCCCGTTCTTTTTCTGAGATTTGGCCAATAACTTTGCGATATTCAGAATCTCTTTCAACGCTTCCCTTTACCTTGTTTATTGTGTCGCGCGTTTGCGTGACAACATCAAAGCCAATTATGGAAGATACAGCTTTCAACTTTTCGGTTTTTGTTTTATTTACAAAGTCTTTGAGCTCAGCATGACGCAATATGACATTTTCACCTTGCGCTGTTTCTAAAAAATTTTTCAAGCTTGAGCCATTGTTTTTCCAAGCAGACTTGTACTTTTCTGAACCGGAGTTATCTCTAGTCAACTGCAAATGTTTTTCCCCGAAAACATCCGATTCTGTTGTTGTAATTGAAACAATAGAATTTTCATTTTCGGGCAATCGATAATGACGATAAGCACTGTCATAACAACCTTCTTTTTGCAGGTGGTTAATTGAGTCTCGAAAATACCACTCAATGGCATCGGTTAATGAACTTTTGCCTCTCCCATTTTCTGCAGAGAGCACTAGGCCTTTGGAATTGTTTCCAAAATCAAACTTGACTTGATTGCGGATTCCTCTAAAGCCATAAATTTCTATTGACGATATTTTAGCCATTGTTATTCTCCCGCAATTGCTTTAACTGCTCTTGAAGACGTTTGTCAGTTAATTGCCCGTTCGCAAACAATTTACCAATAGATCTAGCAATATCCAAATCTACTTGAGCTTGTGCAAGATCGTCAGAACTATTACCTAACTCTGATGATTCAGAATTAAGTCGTTTCAAATCTTCTAATCTGTTGTCTGCTCTCGAAATTAATTCTTGAATAAAGTCCGAAATCACTTGTTGCCCTGACATATAACCTCCATTTTCTTAACCAAACTATTCTGAACCTTGACATATTGTAAGCCTAACTCAAAAGCCCCTGAGAGTCTCGCAACTCTCAGGGGCTTTTACTATTCTCTATAATCTATTCTCTACTTATCAACTCCTCAGCGCAATCGGCTTCAAATACGAATCCAACAGCTCATCCATCTGCTCGAGCGACTCGCAGACGAAGAACATCGGGTTAAAGGCGTAGACTGTTTTTGGAATGCGGGCAATCGTTTCGATATCGAACGGGGCCAATATCACCTCGCCGCCAAAGATTCCCTCGCGGCGGATTCCCAACTTGTTGAACAACGCCTGGACCACGTTCCAGCCCTGTTCCCCGGAGGACATCTGTCCCTTTTGATGCAGTTCGTTCACACCCTCAACGATTCGAAGGACATCTTTTTTATGGGTGTGGAAATTATCCTGTAACTGCTCAAACACATTGCCGCTGTAATCGATCACACTGTCACGGCTGAGGCGGTAGAACTCCATGATCGCATTCGCAAGCTCGCTACGCCCGGAGATGATACCAGCTCCGAACACTTTAATGCGGTTGCCTTCCATCACCAGCCCGAATTCGGTGCTGTACCAGGCCAGACGCTTAATGACTTCCCTCTCCTCTGTGGTCGCATTCAGGTAGGCTGGGGCAAATTTATCCTCGATGCGTGCGTAGAACTTCTGCGTCAAAAACGGCAGGTGGCCGAAGATATCATGGAACATATCTGGCTCAGGCGTAAACTCCATCTGATCGCGGGTGCGCAGATAATCGGTGATCAGGAAAATGCGCTGGGCAAACTTCTTATACCAATCGTCCGCCAGAGTGTAGCGGACAGCGGTGCGCTCGATTCGCCAGCCAGTTTGCGGGGTGATGTGCTCGTTAAGGTGTACAACTGTGGGGATGCGATGTGGGTCGAGCTTCAATAACCCGAGTCCATTCTTCCATTCCTGGCACAAATGCTCCAGCAAATAAGGTTGATGAATGCCAGCGTACAGGTCAGCCCAGATCGCATGTTGGTCCTCGGAGAAGACGATCTCCTGATTTTCAGCAGTATATTCACGGGATGGATCAAGGTGTTGTTCGGCGATATCACCTGTATAAGCCGGTGGTTTTTGATTCGTGATCATTTTTTTCACCTTTCGATTAGAGTGGCATGCCTTGTAACAATTGTGGCCTTGATGAAGAAGATATTATCACCTCCAAAAACGGAAGTCAAGAATTAGATAAACATTATCGGAATTTGTCTCTGCAATTATGAAATGATAAAATCAATTAGATGAGCGAATTGAACGGCAAAACCATTTTGATCACAGGAGCCGCGCGCCGCCTGGGCCGCCTTTTTGCGCTGGCCTGTGCCCGCGCCGGGGCCGATATTGTCATTCACCACGGCCATTCGGATGAAGAAGCCCGCCAAGTTCGGGATGAGATCGAATCTTTGGGACGAAAAGCCCACGTCCTCGCTTCAGACTTCGGGAAGCCTGCTGAGGTCTCGAAGCTCATTACCCAGGCGAATGAGTTTTCTCCGCTATACGCCCTCGTGAACAGCGCCGCCATCTTTGAGCCTCTCTCTTTGGAAGACACCACCCTCGCAAATTGGGAACGTCACATGGCGATCAACCTGACCACGCCATTCTTGTTGAGCCAGGAGTTTGCAAGACAAACCAAAGAAGGCCGCATCGTCAACATCTTAGATTGGCGTGCCCTGCGCCCCGGCGCGGATCACTTTCCTTACACAGTTAGCAAAGCCGCGCTGGCCGCAATGACCAAGTCTCTCGCGGTTGCATTAGCCCCGCGCATCACGGTCAACGGGCTGGCGTTGGGTGCCATCCTGCCGCCCGCAAATGAGTCAGCTAGTGAAAAGATCATTGCACAAGTCCCAGCCAAACGGTGGAGTGAAGCGGGTGAAGTCGAAGATGCGCTGCTATTTTTACTGACAGGTCCCGCCTATATCACGGGTGAGATCATTCATGTAGATGGCGGAAGGCATTTAACATAACCCGTCATTGCGAGGAGCGCTCTTGCTCCTTGCGACGAAGCAATCTCCAACACGTTGAGGGAGATTGCTTCGCAAAGAGCGCTCGCAATGACGAAATGGAGAACTCATGGATAAAACTTTCATCAAAGACCTGCTCGTGCGCGGCATTATCGGTGTGAATGATTGGGAGCGCAAAAAAGCGCAGGATATTTTGATCAATGTTACGGTATTTACAGATACCTCCCGCGCGGGTGAAACGGATGATATTACTGATTGCGTGGATTACAGCGCGCTGACAAAAAAGATCATGGCACATGCAGAAACGGTTGCACGGATGACAGTGGAAGCGCTAGCCAACGACCTGGCGAAGATGTGTCTGCAACAAAAGGGCGTGCTGAAAGCGATCGTGCGCGTGGAAAAGCCCGGTGCCGTGCGATTCGCAAAATCTGTGGGAGTGGAAGTTGAACGCAAGCGAGATGAGTGACCTGCATCGTGCCTATCTCAGTCTTGGCTCGAACATTGACGCAGAAAACAACCTCCCGAAAGCAATTCAAATGCTGCGGGAGGTCGGAAAAATCGTAGCCATAGCTGGTGTATGGGAATCCGAGTCGGTTGGTTTCGATGGGCCAAATTTTTTGAACACCTGCCTTGTATTTCTCACTCACCTTCAGCCCGTTGAACTAAAAGAACAGATCATCCGACCCATTGAAGCCAAGCTGGGACGCGTTCGCAGTGCCGAGAAAAATGCTCCGCGCACGATTGATATCGATATCGTGCTATTCGATGAAAGACCGCTCAACACGGAATTTTGGGATTATGCCTTTGTTACTGTTCCGCTGGCCGAGTTGATCCCGGACTTTGAACACCCTGTCAGACACGAAAAATTATCTCGAGTCGCCGAGCAGTTGAAAGGTCAGGTGTGGATCGTGAAGCGTGATAATGTAATTGTGTCACCCTGAGGGAGCGATTGTTGCGACCGAAGGGTCTCTCGTTCAGCGTGTAAGAGATCCTTCGCCGAAGAGCGGCTCAGGATGACACATTTCAAATCTTAAGCGGACCCGCTCCGCGTGAGATATTGGACAAAAATTCCTCGCGCGTGGCGATCTTGGAGCGGAAGCTTCCGAGCATGGTGGAGGTGGTCATGCGCGCATCCTGTTTTTTCACGCCGCGCATCATCGAGCAAAGATGAAGGGCCTCCACAACGACTGCCACGCCTTGTGGATGGATCAGGTCGTTAATGAAATCAGCGATCTGGCGAGTCATCCGTTCCTGAACCTGCAAACGGCGGGCGTACATATCCACGATGCGGGGAATCTTGGAAAGGCCGATCACCTGTCCTTTAGGGATATAAGCTACGTGGGCGCGCCCCATGAAAGGCAGAATGTGATGCTCACATAGGCTGTAGAATTCAATATCACGCACGATCACCATGTCATCATATGTGACGTTGAAGAGAGCATTATTGACAAGCTTCACAGGGTCTGCGCGATAACCGCTTAATAACTCAGGGTACATGCGGCCTACCCGATTGGGCGTGTTCAGCAATCCCTCACGCTGCGGGTCTTCACCAAAAGCCGCCAACATGGAGCGGATCGCAGCTTCTATTGCATCTGTGTCCATGGGACTTGTCATGGGTTCCTGCTTGTCTGCATCATCATCAAAATCGGGCTTTTCCATTTTTTCTCCAATACCTGAAGTTATGAATTGTCTGATTTTATCTGATTTATTGTTCGTTGTATAAATTACCTTGAGGAGTGTCATTCTGAGCGATAGCGAAGAATCTCAGAGATTATTATAGAGACCATCACCGCGCACTGCATCCGCAACGCGGTGCATGTGTCGCTACTGCTCAGGGAATCACCGCTGTAAGGCAAAATAAAACAAGAGTATACTTTTCGATCATGCTCAATGCCCTGCGTCATTTCCTTGCCATTTTATTGCTGCCTTTTATGGTAGTGATCGTTATCCCTGTTTGGCTGTTCAATTCATTTGCAATTTATGATACGCGCTGGGTTGGGATCACACCTCTGACCTGGGCTGGTTTCATCGCAGGGGCCTTATCCGCCTGGCTTGGATTCACATTATTTGTATGGTGTGTGAATCTATTTGCAATTGTCGGCCAGGGGACTCTGGCTCCGTGGGACCCAACTCAAAGACTCGTAGTGATCGGTCCGTATCGCCACGTCCGTAACCCGATGATCAGCGGGGTGGCGTTGATGTTGATCGGCCAATCCTTATTTTGGGGTTCATGGATCATCGGTCTCTGGGCAGGCATCTTCATCCTGATTAACCACACCTATTTTATTTTGTTGGAAGAACCAGGGCTGGAAAAACGATTTGGAGAAAGCTACCTGAACTATAAAGCCAATGTCCCCAGATGGGTTCCGCGTTTTAGAGCGTGGATGGGCTGAAGAAAAGTGGCGGAGAATATCCGCCACTTTTTACTATTCCCTATTCTCTATCTTCCCCAACGAGGCTGCCAATCTGAAGTCGGGCTGCTCGTCAAACGGATCACATCCGTGCCGTCAGGGTGGATAATGTAAATTTCGTTGTTGCCATCTCGAAAGGAGGCGAAGGCGATCCAGTTTCCATCCGGTGACCAGCTTGGGCCGAGGTTATCCCCGCCATTCGTGATCTGTACCAAACCTGTCCCATCTATATTGATGATGTAAATATCGCGGTCACCTTCTGGCCCCGCATAAAAGGCAAGCCTGGTTCCATCCGGTGACCAGGAACTGCGCCCGCCCATACCCTTCAAGTCTGTCACCTGGCGGATATTGGAACCGTCCGCGTTCATGACGAATAGTTGGCGCACTCCTGTTCGTGAAGATGCAAAGGCGATCATCGAACCATCCGGTGACCAGGTTGGGTCAATATCATCGGAGGTAGTGATGGCATGTGGGTTCGAGCCGTCAGGTTTCATCAGCCAAAGTCCATCCCCATCATTTGTAAAGACGATCCAATCACCTTTCGGGGAAAGCTCAGGCGCATACAAACTGCCAATGCCTCTTGTGAGGCGTTTGAATTCCTTGCCATTGGTATTGATGGAATAGATCTCAAAGTTCCCAGTGCGGCGCGAGGAGAAGTAAACCGTCTGCCCATCTGGAGAGAGGGATGCGTAAAAGGCCGTTTCCTCCGCTTCTGTGATCTGTTCGCGGCCTGTCCCATCTGCGTTCATGATGCAGATTTGATCTATTTGTTTAATAAAACAGGTGAAAACGATCCTGCCGCTTGGGGACGTGTTCCCGCTAAAACTGGGGATGGGTGATGGAATCAAAGTTGGCGCAAACGCAAAAGTAGGCGCCGAAGCGGGCGTGGAGAAATCCAATGCCGTTTCCAAAGGCGAATTGACAAATGGAGTTGGGTCAGAACTGCTATTGGGAGGGTTGATCCAAATGTAAGAAAACACCCCAATCAAAACGCAAATTCCAAGCACGCTCAAGCCTATGCCACCAATGAGGAGTTTGTCAAACGTGGTAAGAAGTTTGCGAGGTGCAGACATAGTTAGTATTTTATTTGATTAAATGTAAACTCACGAAACCATCGTTGAGGGCAAAGTGCTTTTTTGTAATTCCCATCCCATAACTGGCTCAAATTTTTGGAGATGAATAAACTATATAGCCATCTTTCGCCTTTTCAAACAATGCCAATTGTTTTTCTGATTCTAAGGCAACTGGAGTTAATGGGTTGTAGTTCAATACAATTGCCTCCAACATTGGTTTTCTATTTTTTTCACTTGCTCCAACGTGGTAAAAATGCTCGCGCGTTAAGATGGTAAAGCGATAAGCATATTTTTCAATTGCTTGGTTTGTGCGATATTGATTACTATGCCACGTAGAAAGAATAAATTTTGCTTTTGCAATATTGAGCAAATCATAAAGTTCCTGCTCATCATTCTCTGACCATGAGTTGAAGTAGTCAACATGCCTGCCAATGTATGGTGGGTCGCAGTAGATAAAATCATTTTCTCCAGCAGAAGAGAGAATTTTCCTGAAATCGGAGCAAACAAACTGCCAGTCATATTGGCTGGTTGCATCAGCCACATACTTGATCTGGTTCGTAATTTTAGTCACGTAGGATTTGGCAAAACGCTCAGGTTTATGTCCAAAAGGAACATTGAAACCACCTTTTTTATTAAAGCGCATAATGCCGTTGAAGCAAGCGCGATTCAAAAAGAGCATATCCAACGGGGCTCCATTTTTATTAAAACGCTCGCGCACTTCATAATAATGATCTTCACCTTTGGCTTGAAGGTATCCACCTTCTTTTTCCAGGAATTCTTTTGCAATCCCTGCTGTTATTTCTCCCTGCTTGATGGCATTATAAAAATTAATGATGTGTGGGTTTACGTCTGCGAAAATAGCACGGTTTGGGCGCATATTGAATCCAACCACACCCGAACCCATAAAAGGCTCAATCCACGTACCATCGTTTTTAAGAGAAGAATGGTCTTTAATCCATTCAACCAATTTTGTCTTAATCCCCTGACATTTCAAGGGCGGGACCTTTACTGTCATTTTTGCACTCGTCTGTTATTTTTGCGAGATGGTTTTCTGACCATTGGATTCGCAAATTTTATATCTTTTCCACGATAAGCAAGATAGTCCTTGAGAGACGTAATTGTCTTTACCTTACCATCAGGCAATGTCATTTGAATTTTGCCATAATTCATCCAGAAATCGTCGAACCACTTTTCACCAAGTTTTTTAAAAACTCCATTGCCATCCAAAAGATCACTGATCTTGACAATGCTTCCAATATTTGCGGTATTTGAGCTGCCTTGATAATCGCCAGCGATTTCCCATTTCTCATGAACGAAGAATTGAAAATTGCCAATTACAGATGTAATTGATTGTAACTCTTCGAGACGATAGGATTCAGATTCGTAGCTTTTCTCAGGGTTAGTACGCGAATAAATAACACCAAGACAGAAGTGTCCGAAATACCCACTATATGGAAATTGAATGTTCTTATAACTCTTGCGATTAGTGAAATACTCACCATGTGAACCAAGTGTAAAGCCGTTACAAAAATCAGGATTATCAGGTAAACGATAGGTGGTTTTTAAATCCACAGCAAATTTTACACTTTCATCGTCGGCATTTACAAAAGACAAATCAGGGTAATAGTTTTGTTGTTCAGCTAAAACTATTCGATAGTTATTTTGGCTGGCAAATTCAAGCAACTTTGGGAAAAGATGGATTTCAAGAATCTTTGAGACAATTTTTGTATCCGCGGAAATCGTATAAATATTGCGGAAGACATCAATAAAGCCTTTGATTGCCCATTGGTCATCTTCAGTGGAAACATGGCTTTTGAGTGTTTCAACAAATTCGGTCAATGCTTGTTTGAATTCGGTTTTGAGTTGTTCCCGCTTTTGTTTTAACATTATTCTCTCCATGGGGAGATTATACAACACACCGATGACCACCAACACAAAGCTCTTGGTGATCGTGAGATCACCAAGAGCTTTCAATACTAAAACATTCCCAACGCCGCCGCGCTCAACAACTATGGCGTGTTTTTACCAGATAAGTGCACCAGATTTTCGATAGTTACTGGCAAGGAGTTCCAGATCAAGGACGTTGATGAGTCCGTCGTTATTCAAGTCTGCCGCAGCGGGAGCGGTTGTGTTGTAACTCATCCCAATCGTCAGGGCGTCAAACTGATCGATGACGTTATTATTATCTATGTCCCCAGCCAGCAGACTGATCGTAGGCATTATGCTGGTGTTGCCGCCCGTAAGTGCAACAGATCCTTGGGCATCAAGGAAGCCGCTGGCTGTAGCGATCACGGTATAGTTTCCAGCAAGAGCCGTCAGGCTGAAAGTCCCATCTGCATTGGCAGTCACCGATGTGGCGAGCGAGTTATCGGCATTGTAGAGACTCACAGTGACTGTCTTGCTGGCGAGCACTTGTCCAGTGAGTGTTCCATTAGTAGGTTGGGAAGTTGGTGTGGACGTGAATGTCGGAGTAACTGTAGGCAGGTTCAACCATGCATAAGTGGAAACGATCTGCTCAAAGACAGCCGACTCAGCCGCATAGTCGAAGACGGGCGGCGGGGTAGTATAAACACCCGGGTTGATGGAATGCAGGATAAAGTCCAGGCTGACGCAGACGTTATCTCGAAGCGTAGAATAAGTAATCCATTGATGCAGGTGACCCACTCCACCATCCTCTCCGGTCTGTTTCAGGAAAGTAATGCCGTTTATCATTACTGTCTCGGAGGGATTGGGCGTAGTCAGCGGACTTTGGCATAGAACAACATTCTCCGCGACCACGACTTCCAGATATTTCTCACTCAGATTCGTACCCGCTACGAAGGGCAGATTGATACGGGCGAAGTTATCAGTGTGGCCATCAATGATCTGTCCTTGTGGCGGGTATTTGAACTCGAAGCTGTATTTGGAGTTGGTGAAGGTCAGCCAGTCGCTTATCGGTAATGTGGGAGTTGGCGTGAATGTCGGGGTAGGTGTAAACGTTGCGGTGGGCGTAGGCGTACTTCCAATGATGTTCAGGCTGGCAACAGTGGATGAAATTTCCGTAAGCACATTGTTCCCCTTGGAAACACGGGCTTTGCATTCAATTGTGGATTGACCCGCTTGCAACCCCATAACATTAAAAGTAAATGCGGCACCATTGGTTGTAGCTTTATTGCCATTCGTGCCCGCAATCGCGACGATGAAAGTGCCAGACTGAGGATTATTGATGGCGGTAGCCGCATCAGCGCCGAAGAGGCTGGTAATGGTGACACTACTCGCTTGAACCAGGCTGGAATTGTAGGAGCAAGTGAACTCAGCGCTTGTGTAACCATCCACAGGCACATTATTCAAGTTGACAGCGGCCAGGGCAGTATTGCCTACGTTGATGCTAGCGGGCGTAATAATAGTGGACACAAATGGCTCGGAGAGTTCCACCATATTCATATTGGCTGAGGCAAAAGCATTAACATTGCCCAGCGGGATAAGCAAGACAAGCAAAGCCAGGAGGCTAACAATCCGAAGTAAAGATTTTAATTTCATGGTTATCTACTCCTCATCTTTCAGAAGGGCCATATATTCTGTCTTTGGCTCTTATTTCAGGTAGGCATAAAGCAGATTTGAATTGGCATTCATCACAGGGTAAAGGCAAAATAATCGCGAAAGCAAATACAGTAAAAGGGCTTTTAATATTGTATGACTATTCCAGCAGTGATCGCGTTACAGCAAAATTGCGGCAATATTACTGGATGATTGCATAAGTTCTGTAAATTCCCCTTATAAGATCAATATAGTTGCCTGAAACACGAATCAAAAAAGGCGGCAGACTCTCTTTCTCAGAAAGCCTGCCGCCTTTTACTATTCACTATTCCCCATTCACTACACTACACCACCACACTCACCAACCGACCCTTTGCCACAATCACTTTCTTTGGCTCCTTGCCTTCCAAATATTTCTGGATGGTTTCACTAGCCAATGCCGCAGCTCTTATTTCATCTTCGCTGGCTTCGGCTGGGACGATGATTCGGTCACGCACCTTGCCGTTGACTTGCACGGGAATCTCGATGGAGTCTTCTTTCGTGGCGGCTTCGTCCACTTTGGGCCACATTTGTTGGTGGATCGAATAGGGCTTGCCCATCTGTGACCATAACTCTTCGGCGATGTGTGGGGCGACGGGAGCCAGCATCTTCAAGTAGATTTCAGTGGCTTCGCTCCATTCAGGTGTACCAACCGCACCGGCTTCACGCGCCTTATACATTTCATTCATCAATTCCATCAGCGAGGAGATGATGGTATTGAACTCGAACTCTTCGAAATCATGTGTCACATCGCGCAAGGTTTGGTGAACCCGTCGGCGCAGATCCTTCAGCGTATCGCTCGTCGGGGGCTTAGCCCCCGACGGAACAACGTCGGTGAACAGCGTCCACACACGGCGCATCCAGCGTGCAGTCCCTTCGATGCCTTGTGGGTCCCAGGGCGCGCCTTGCTGCCATCTGGCGAAGAACATCAAGTAGGCGCGCACGGTATCGGCTCCATATTTATTCACCAACACATCGGGCGCAACTACATTGCCGTGGCTCTTGGACATTTTGCTGTTATCTTCTGCCAGCACCATGCCCTGGTTGCGCAATTGCATCATCGGCTCGCCGCCTTCGGTGATGCCCATATCGCGCAATGCTTTGTGGAAGAAGCGCGTGTAGAGCAGATGCATGGTGGCATGTTCGCTGCCGCCCGTGTATGTATCGACAGGCATCCAATAGTTGTATTCGGCCTCGTCGAACGGGCCTTTGTCGTAATGCGGGCTCAGATAACGCAGGTGATACCACGACGAACACATGAATGTATCCAGCGTATCGGTCTCACGGATCGCAGGTTCGCCGCCGATCGGACAGGTTGCGTTTTTCCATGTCGGATGAAACTTCAACGGGCTTTCACCGGTTGGCTTCCATTCGATATCATCCGGCAATTCCACGGGCAGCTGGTCTTCAGGCACAGGATTCCATCCATGTGTTTCACAATAGACCATTGGAATCGGTGCGCCCCAATAACGCTGCCGTGAGATCAACCAATCACGATAACGATAGTTCACATCGCGTTTGCCGATGCCTTTTTGTTCCAGCCATTCAACTACGGCTTTGATGGCGGGGTTCTTCAAGCCTTTGTCGTTGGTGGCAGGTGTGCCGTTGAATGGCCCACTGTTGATCATCAGGCCTTCGTGTTCATGCGCGGCTTCCATTGTCTCGCCATTCAATTCAACGCCTTCGGGTTGGATGACAGGAATCACTTTCAACCTGAATTTGCGCGCGAAGGCAAAGTCGCGTTCATCATGCGCAGGGACAGCCATGATGGCACCCGTGCCGTAGGTCATCAAGACATAATCTGCAACCCAGATCGGGATGCGCTCATCATTTACTGGATTCACGGCATAAGCGCCCGTGAAGACGCCTGTCTTTTCTTTATCCTTCGCTTCGCGCTGGATGTCAGTCTGTTTCGCGGCTTGAGCCTTATACTCGCTGACGGCTTCCTTATGCTCGGGCGTGGTGATCTTATCCACGAGTGGATGCTCGGGCGAGAAAACCATGAAGGTAGCGCCCCACAATGTATCCGGGCGAGTAGTAAAGACAGGAATCGAGACCTGCGATTCAGGCGTCGGTCCATCTTCGGTCCCGATACCCTTCTCTTGGATTCCCATTTTGCCAACTACTGATTCCCAATCCAGGCGGAAAAATACCTCGGCACCTTCAGAACGACCGATCCAATTCGTTTGCGAGACCTTGATGAAGTCCGGCCAGTCAATCCCTTCGAAATGCAAAAGTTCACCCGCATATTTAGTGGCTCTGAAGAACCACTGTTCCAAATCCTTTTTGATGACCGGCGTACCGCATCGGTCACATACGCGATCTTCGCCTTTCACCTGTTCACGCGCCAAAGTTGTGTTGTCTTTTGGGCACCAGTCCACCGCAGATTTTTTGCGATATGCCAGCCCATGTTTATATAACTGAATGAAAAACCATTGGGACCATTTATAGTATTGGGGATCGGCAGATACGGCTTCACGCTCCCAATCGAACATGGTTCCCATCGTGCGCATCTGCTTACGCATCCGTTCAATGTTTTCGAAGGTCCACTTCTTCGGGTGGATGTTGTGTTTGATCGCCGCACCCTCAGCCGGGAGTCCGAACGCGTCAAATCCCATCGGGAACAGGACGTTGTAGCCTTGCATACGTTTGAAGCGTGCGCGGGCGTCCGGGGGAGTCATCGAGAACCAGTGACCAATGTGCAGGTCGCCGCTGGGATAGGGCAGCATGGTCAAGGCGTAATGCTTGGGTTTTCGCTCATCGATAACCGCGCGATACAACTTATCTGCTTCCCATTTCTCCTGCCACTTCTTCTCGAAAGTCTGTGGTTGAAAAGATTTGTCCTGTCTGGCAGATGGAGTTTTGGTTGTTTTCTCTTCTTCAACAGGAACGATTGCCTTTGGTTTTTCCATCACAGGCACAACTGCCTTTGGCTTCTCAGCCACAACGACCACCGCCATCTCTTTTACAGGTTCAATTGCCACCATCCTCTTTTTGGATGGTTTTGGGGCAGCCTTCTTCTTTGGAGCAATGATTTTTTTTGCGGCTGCCTTTTTTTCAACAGGTTTCTTTACCGCAGGTTTGGTCACCTTCTTAGCGATAACTTTCTTGGTGGCTTTCGTCGCTTTTTTAACAACCTTTCTCGCTGGCTTTACTGATACTTTTTTCTTTTTGGTTGCCATTCTTACCTCATGGATAATATTTTCAGGTTTCAATTTCAGGCGTCAGATTATTTGATCGCCTTTATTTAGTGCAATTAACGAATCGAAACTGAAGGCCCGCAAGTAGAGGTCCCTGTTTCCAAAAGATTTTGTCCATGTTCATGTGTGCCTCCTTCTAAAATTCTGGAGTCGTGGAGCTTGCTCCACAAGTTCCGTCAGCAAGCTGACGGAATCCAAATGACTTAAACAAAAAACCCTTCATCCACATCAGGGACGAAGAGTTAACTCCGCGGTACCACCCAGATTCGGTTGAAAAGTTTGCAGGTTTAGCCTTCAACTTTCAAACGCTCTTTGTCGCTGTAACGGGCTTGCCCGTGGATGACTACTTGAGATTCACCATCCAAGTCCTCTTGCGAGAGACAGGCGAGTTCGGTCTTTTCTTGTCCCCTTTAGGGGATGATAGTGCTCCGTTGACACTGGTGCTGGGCTTCCACCTCACTCTCCCAACTCGCTGACGGGTTGACCTACTACTCCTGCCATGACTTTTCAATTTTTAATTTAGTGGACCCAGAGGGATTCGAACCCTCGACCTTCTCAATGCCATTGAGACGCGCTCCCAACTGCGCTATGGGCCCTTAGTAAACTTTTTCTCCGCCTGTAGTGGACCTGAGGGGATTCGAACCCCTGACCTCCTCAGTGCGATTGAGGCGCGCTCCCAACTGCGCTACAGGCCCAAGTTTTTTATCCCGCCGCTCGCGGGACAAGGCGAACCGTATTCTACCTGAGGCATTTGGGAATGTCAATGAAGATGGAAAAGAAAAACATTAGCGATGAGAGCAAGGGATATGCCTCTCATTTCGCTACAGGTTACTCAATCCGCTGCCTGGAGCAATACCTTGAATGTTGAGCCTCGTCCTTCGCCCTCGGACTCAGCCCAGATCTTTCCTCCCTGAGCTTCGATCAGGCCTTTTGCAATCGCGAGGCCAATTCCAAGCCCGCCATAGTGACGTGTGTTCGGCGGTTCGATCTGATAGAACTCTTCAAATATCTTTTGCAATTTATCAACAGGAAGGCCAATGCCGCGATCCTGAACCCAAACCATCACCTCTTTATTCTGCTTAACGGCTCCAATGGTAATTTCATTTCCTTCCGGCGAAAAACGGATGGCGTTATTGAGCAGGTTGACAAACGCCAGGGTCGATTTTTCGGGGTCAACATTCACAAAGATGGGATCATCCTGAAATGCAAAGACCAGCTTCAGGTCACGCCGCGCAGCGAAGTATTTGATGTCATCCAACGCAAAATTCAAAACATCCTGAATGGATATCTTTACTGGCCGCATTTCCATCTCATCCGATTGGAGCAGGGTCAGGTTATTCATTTGGTCGAGCAGGGAACGCATCTGTGACGCCGCACCAAGCACCTGTTTGGCGTGATCCGTTGCGTCGCCCTTCGCATCCTGTTGCAGGAAGGTTGCATACCCAATGATGATGCCCAGCGGAGTCCGCAGTTCGTGGGATGCCAAAGCCAGAAAATGGCTTTTGATCTGATTGGTTACTTTCACCTTTTCCAAAGCCTGTTTTGTTGCCCGCAATAATCTTGCATTGTTGATCGCAATCGCGGCGTGCGCGGCAGTGACAGACAACATTGCCACATCGGCATCGGTGAAGCCGCCTTCACGTTTGTTAACTGCCTCAAGCACGCCCATTGTCCGATCTTTAATGAGCATGGGCACACCGAGCAATGTATTTACTTTAAATTTGATGTGTTCAGAAACAAGGGAGTAGTGACGCGGATCCTGTTCGGGATTATTCAGAATGAGCGGCTGGTTCGTGCGGAATATTGTGCCCGCCAGGCTGTTATCAATAGGGACAGGGATCTCAGCTAATTTTTCAGGGTTGGACCCGGTAGCAGCGGCAAAGTATAGGCGCGGACTCTTTTCATCGTAAAGCAAAATCGATGCAGCCTCGCACTCCAACAATTCAGTAGCGGTAGCTGTAATAAGCTGAAGTAATTCATCGAGATCAAGCGTTGAGTTCAGCGTTACGCTTAATTCCACGAGGCGTAACAACGATTTCTGACGCCCCTCAAGTTCTTTGAGTTGTCCGGTCTTTGTAAGAGTAGGCATATGGACAGTTTACAGTTATTTATAAGTGAATTCAAGCCCCAATTGTCCTATAAATTTCTGGCTTGATTCACATCCTTTTATCGCCGGCAATCCTACAGCCTTACAAACGAAAAAGCCTCCGGAGACCGGAGGCTTCACTTATGTAAGAGTTTGAAAATTTATGGCAGGGTCCATTGATCGTTGAGGCCAAAGCCGGGTGCACCTTCTTTGAGTTGTAGGCCATGATATCCACCAACAGGATCGTTGTAGACTTCCTGGATAATGTCGTATTGGCCCCACAGAGAACCGCCTGGCCCCACCCAAACGATCTTTGAAAAGTAAGTGTAATGGGCATCCTGCGAACCATTGAAATCGGAATCATAATCCCCTTCATTAAAGTTGGTCAACCATCCCTGGCTGATGCCGGCCGAACCGCGATCCAATTTTCCGTCTCCGGTGCAGTCCTGATTTGATAGCCAATCATCAGACCATTTCATTATGAGAGTATCATCTACATAATCGCCGGTACTGCCCCAATATGTTCCATCTAAGGTACGGTCTGAGCTATCGTAAGTGCCATTGAACATGTGCGCCTGATAGTTATAGCCAAATTGATCGTACCCCATCACCAGGAAATTCCCGTAGCTATCTGTCAGGGTCCCATCCATTATGGTGGTGCAGCCGTTGGGTTGCGCCTGTACAACAGTGGCTGAGAAAGCCAGAACCATTAGAACAACGAACAAAACGAACAATTTATTTTTCATGTTTTTATCCCTTTCATAACAGTTTGACGAAAAACAGACCAGACAGAGTTGAAAACGCATCACCTCCTTAAACGAACAAACCGACCATACAGGCCGGTTTCGCTATTGGCTCCCCGATGACCCTGCCCATCATTCAATGGGCAAAGCGACCAAATAAAGTCATCGTTTCATTGCCGCACAACCAGAAGCAGATAAATTTCAAAGGAATTGGAACACTGCCATCTCAAACCCATACCTCTAAATTTGGCAGATGTTAATAACATAGCGAAGAATTGTTTCAAGTTCAAGTGACATTTGTCATACTTGTTCAAAATATCCATGAGTCAAATTCAATTTGCTGTTGAAATGATAATTTGAACCCTTTTTATGATATTTTCCACTTGACCCCTTGCTTTTCTTCCTTCGTGCGTTCTGACTACCTTACAACGTTAATTATTCATTCACAAAAGAATCAGCCTGACAGACTTCGATCTGCCAGGCTCTTAATCCAATGAGAAAGGATGCTTAATTCTCTTTATGAATGACGATTGAGCCTCCTTCAATAGCTATCACCGGGTTGGCATCATCTGGTGAGCCAAGCATATTGTCGTAAATGGGGTTACCAGTAGCCTTGTCCCAAATCTTGATGTGGAACTTATCAGGCGTGCCATCAATAGCTGTCAGCATAAAACCGTATTCGCCTATTCCGTTGATCGTGCCTGTTCCTTTGTACTGGGCTTTCGTTCCAGCAACCACCAACCAGTCATAGGATGTACTCTTGAAGTTCAAGTCCGCGACTTTGAATTGGAATTCCGTGTTGCCAGTTGGAACGTTAGCACCCTTTTGATATTTTGATACAAAGCCAAAAGTTGCCTTGCCAGCCAACGTTGGGTCAGCGGTGTAAGCTCCCGCAGGTGAGTTGATCCACCCGCCACCGGTGACAAATCCGCCTTCTGGATTGTAAACGACTACAAATTGGAAGACTTCCGTATCAGATTCGCCCGCTGCATCAGTGATGGTAGCCGTGATCGTATATACTCCAGCAGATGTATAGGTATGAGGTGTAGTTACAGATGGCACAGTAGCAGATGCAGTCGTCGTAGAACTATCACCCCAATCCCATAGAACGGTGTGAGTGTCTCCAACATCGGGGTCGCTGAATTCAGTGGTTGCGTCGATGCTTTGTCCAAGTTGAATGGGAGCAGTGGGTGCCGTGATAGAAGTTATTACTGGTGGTCGGTTGACAACTACTTCGAAACTAATAATTCGGTGATGTTCGAAGTTGATCCTTGGAGCCACAGAATGATCTGAATGCACTACCAAACTATGCATACCCGGCTCCAGTGAGGCAGGTTGCTCTGGATCCCAATTTGAATTGTTGTAACTCAAAGTGGTTTGATCGATCGTGATCGGGAATACTGTGAAGCGACCATCGTTGGGGGTCAGCAAATCAACCGTATAAGCCCAGGGGATAACGGGCTGGCCCAGATAGTATGAATTGAATTCGTCCCAGGCAAATGTCGGCTGAGTCTCAGTAATTGAGCTTTGATGCTGTGGGAACAAAATATCAGGCGCATCTCTGGGATAATCTTCAAGGTTCCCAATTACGAATGGTTGACTTACCTGACCACTTGCATCTCTGATTGTTACAGAATATTCGCCGAGAGGAGGTATGCTACCAAAATCCCCATTGGCCATAATATGAAATTTTTCTCCATCATAAGATATTTCGGCATTGTCAATCACCACTGGATCACCATTGACAGTTAATGTTACCTGAGTCGCGTCAAAGGTTGAGAAATCCCCATGCGCACGCACAAAAACTTCAAAACCATAAAATGTGTCAGGGGATGACCCGTCACCGGTGCCTTCAATAATAGTTTGGATATTTACGTTGGCGCCAAGTATCTTAGTTTCGGCTGTTAAGCTGACAACGCGGAAGGTTCTGCCACCGACTGGTCCACTGAAAAGAACTTCATCTCGGGTTGTACCAGTCCAACGGGCAGCCACCCCGTCTCGCCAGTTTATCCCAGGTTGGCTAGTGATAAGCCGCCAACCTTGAATCGAATCAAAACCATATATGCCACCTTGTGTTCCAGCAGCGTAGACTTCGGCTAGTGAGTCGCCATCTAGATCAGCTAAACAAACAACCGTCAGATATTCACCAATCCCTGATGCAACTTGTGTCACAGTGAATGTATTGCCCGAAATTACGTATACTGAGCTTGAAGACCCATCCCATGTGACGGCTGCAATATCCGTACCCGCATTTCCGTCGAACTCACCCGTGCTTATACTTGTTATAGCGCCAGATGGGGTAAAGATTGGATAACTGGTATGGTTGTAGACACCAGACCCGGGGGTATACCTAACAAGATCCAATTGCCTTGACTGGGCAACCCAGATAAGTGTTTGAGTGCCGTCACCAAGAAAATCACCAGATTGCGGTCTCATCAGGGGTTCGAAATTTTGGCCGCCATCTTTAATTTCGACACCTTGGTAGGTATTTGTCGCGGGATTCCAAACATATCTAAACAAATGATGATGGGGATTCGGAAAGCCACCGTGTAACGTGACAAACCATATCTCTAAGTTACTGTCACCGTCGAGATCTGCAACACTTGGCGCAAACCATCCGGGCCATGCAAAACGGGATGTGACATCTTTATTCTCCACCAGCGTTGTCCCGCTGTATCTATATCCACGCAGCCATTCACCACCATTTCCCCATACATGTTCGGAAAATACCAGCCAGTTTTTACCATCATTACGGATCGGTGCTACGATGGGGTTTTTGGCTGAATTGAGTGATGGGCCAGCCAACAATGTGCCACCGTTCCAAGTCCCTCCCGGATTTTGGAACACTGCAGCCCCAGCACCATATTGTTCAGCGCCTTTTACGAAAACCAGATCCAAATTGCCATCGTTGGTTAAATCACCAACTGTCATTGTGATGTCTGTGACATTATTAGGGAAAATATTGCTTTCAATGATGGTTTGCACAGTAACATTAACAGCGTTCGATGCCTGAGGTGTATCCTGAGTCTGTGCATTAGCCATAGCATCAGGTATTGAAAAGGCAAGCAATGTCATCACCACAATTGAGAACAGGCTGTGAGTCTTCATGGATTCCTCCTTAGGGTATCTATGTGTTAAAAACATATGGGGCACTGATTGGTTCCCCATTGACTTTACTCATCTTCGACGAGTAAGCGACTAAATTAGGTCAACGGTTCGTCGCCTCCAAAACTTTGTGAAAGTGATACTGTGAATAAAATTTTTGAGGTTTTTGCGCTAAATCGACATGCACCTCCCTGCCTAGCAGATTTGCATTATGAAGCTTCCCTATGCAATTCATCTTACTCAAATTGAAGACAAATTCAAGTATGATATTTATCATGTTTTTTCGATTGACACTTGACCCTCTCCCCTCACGGGTCTACAATTCAAGTGTCTGACAATTCCAAAACTCAACTCTCTCAAGGAGATTTACAATGTCCGATTATTTAGTTCGCGGTTCGCTCGCCAAACTGGACCCTGATGTCTTTGAACTGACTCAGCTCGAAGCGGAGCGGCAATACCGCAAGTTGATCCTGATTCCCAGTGAATCCACTGCGCCGATGGCAGTACGTGAAGCATTGAGTTCCGCCTTCCAGAATATTTATGCTGAAGGCTACCCCGACGAAGAGTCGCGTTGGATGACCGAAGAAGAGATTCTCGATTATCCAGCGCGACTTGCTCATTATCGTCGCAGCGGTGACCCGCGCTATTACAAGGGCGTGGAATATGCGGATGCGGTCGAAGCGCTGGCTCGCAGACGGGGGGCAGAGGCTTTTGCAGCCAATGGAATCAGCGCAGACCAGATCTTCGTCAATGTGCAGGCTCTTTCAGGCGCTCCGGCCAATAACGCGGTGTATCAGGCAGTGATCAACCTCGGCGAGACGGTAATGGGACTCAATCTCCTTCACGGAGGTCATCTCTCGCATGGTTCATCGGTAAATCGCAGCGGCAAGTGGTATAAGGCTGTGCATTACAACGTGGATGACAACGAGAAACTTGACTATGACAGAATCCGCGCATTGGCAATTGAAAATAAACCGAAACTTTTGATCGCGGGCACTTCATCATATTCATGGATTCCAGATTGGAAGAAGTTCCGTGAGATCGCGGATGAAGTAGGCGCATATTTCCTGGCGGATATTTCCCACATCGGCGGGCTGGTGGCGGCGGGCGTGGTGCCTTCGCCAATTGGTCATGCTCACGTGGTAATGTCTACCACACACAAGAGCCTCGACGGCCCGCGCGGCGCAGTATTACTGACAACCGATGCGGCCATTGCAAAGAAACTTGACAAGGCCGTCTTCCCCGGTGAGCAGGGCGGACCTCACGTCAACGTGTTCGCTGGTTTAGCATTGACCTTCAAGCTCGCACAAACCAAACAATTTAAACAACTACAATCCCAAACCGTTAAGAACGCGCAAGCGATGGCGGACCAATTCAAAAAAAGGGGGCTGCGCGTGCCCTTCGGCGGCACGAACTGTCATATGCTGAATGTGGATGTGACCTCTGTCAAAGGTGAGGATGGAACAAGCCTGAGCGGCGATCAGGCCGCGCGCATTCTCGATCTCGTCGGCGTGGTGGTCAATCGCAACACCATCCCCGGTGACAAGAACTCGGCTGACCCAAGCGGCATTCGTTTGGGCACGCCGTGGATCACACAGCGCGGATTCGATGAGAAGAAAAGCCGTGAACTCGCGGACGTGATGGCAGATGTGCTTTTGGCCTGCGCTCCACATTCAGTAGATACTGTGAAAAAAGGAAAACAACGCCGCGCGAAACTTGATTTCAATGTACTGAACGATGCGAAGTTGAAAATTAGAACGTTGGCGCAGAACGCGGGCATTGATTTCAAGCCGACGAAGAATGGCTATCCACATTTCTATTACATTGATGATAAACCCCTCCTAGCCTCCCCTAAAGGGGGGGGACAGATGGCGGTGTACGAATTAAGTGGACAACGCGTGCGGCAGGTTTTGGATTTTGCTGTCTCTTCTGACCTCTCTACTCTAAAGAAGGGCAAGACTCAAGCGACGGAGATTTCAACTCCCAAAGGTAAAGTCAAAGCGACGTTGAAGAATGTGGATGGCAAGACTTATCAATTAGCTGTGCCTGTCAAGAATGCGTCGGTTGTGGCGACGTGGCTGCGCGATCTATCTGATGGGTACACATCCTTTAATTTGAATGGCGAAAAAGATTTCAGCGCAAGGAGAATGCCTGGGCCGATAGTCGTTTCGTCGTCAATGGATAAGTTAACGGATGCGCGGATGGGAACGGATAAAACCGTCAGTGTAGATAAACCTTTTTATATCGGAATCAGCTCGAACGTTAAGAAAGAAGCGCTGCCTTCTTTCCAATGGAATGAAGTTGAAGGTGAATTAAAAAAGACAGCCTTGAATCAAACCCATCGCGATCTCGGCGGCAGAATGGTCCCATTTGCGGGCTGGGAAATGCCTGTGCAGTATTCAGGCATCTTTGAGGAACATCTGGCCACGCGCAATGCGGCGGGCCTCTTCGATGTTTCGCACATGGGTGTGTACGATGTGCGCGGCGCGGATGCGGCTTCGTTCCTCGATACGGTCTGCGGCAACGACTGCGGCGGGCTGATGCCGGGCGAGTCGCTTTACACACATTTCCTTACACCCGAAGCGGACGTGATCGACGATACGCTAGTCTATCGCCGCGGATACGATAATTATTTGGTTGTCGTGAACGCGTCGAACGATGACAAGGACCGCACCTGGCTTGAAAGTGTGCGTGACGGAAAAGTGCGCATTGACACGGGACGACCGTGGGCGCGCACATATGGATATGAAGCCAACATCCGCAACCTGCGGGACCCGAAAGCTGGTTCGGCCATGCGGGTGGATATCGCCCTGCAAGGACCCAAGAGCCGTGACACGCTGTTTGCGATGGGCGTGGATGATAAGACTCGCGCGCGCATCATGAAATTGAAGCGCACCGAGTTATGCGATGCGGTGGTTGGTGCCCATTCGACAGGCTCAGGGGAGCGATTCGACTTAATTGTTTCTCGCACTGGCTACACCGGCGAGAAGCTGGCCTTTGAATTATTCGTCCACCCCGAGCGCGCCGTGGACTTTTGGAATGCGGTGTTGAAAGCGGGCGAGGGGTTTGGAGTCAAGCCGATCGGCTTGGGCGCACGCGACTCACTGCGCACCGAAGCAGGCTTGCCATTATATGGTCACGAAATGGGGCTCGGCTCTGGCAAGTTCGATGGCAGAGACTTGGGAGTCGCAGAAGGCGGATTTGGTTCCTATGTCAAACCATACAAGCCATGGTTCATCGGGCGTGACGCTTACGTTGCAAGAGAGAAGGAACGCAAGGGAGTAGTCATCCGCTTTACTTTTGATGAGCAGCGCGTCCGCATGGCACACAACGGTGACCCCGTGGACAATGCCAGCGGCGAGCGCATTGGCTTCGTCACCTCCTGCGCCATTGATGGACAGAGATTCATCACAGGTCAGGCCTTCGTGAACCTGGCCTATGCAAAGGAAGGCACGCCCATCCTGATTCACCAGGGTGCTGTGATGGATCGTCCAGCGAGTGCAGCGAAAGTAGTGAGCAGGTTCGCGAAGTTGTAGTGATTTTGTATAGAAATTACTTGATGGTATTTGAGATGACCTTTTATGTGTGGGTCATCTCAAATACCTATTTTATATAAACCAGGGTCTTGAAAGATGAAAAAAACAATCTCTGAAAAGACAAGAACTACTTTGGCAGAATATTACATAAAATGGGGCAGTAAATTTTCTTTTCTAAAGATTGAACCTTTTGTTACATTTGAACATCTTCATCAGAATCAACTTAAAACGCCAGAGAAAGAAGCAATAAATGAAACACTTCCTCCTTCCAATTGCGAATTGGATTTAATTTACTTTCGTCTAATCGAAATCTATCCTTTAGAAGATTTTGATCGCCTAACAAAAGGATTGCAAAAACTATTCCCAAATTTGGAGGATAGTTTTCTTCATGGTAAATTCAGGTCAGAGTTTTTTCATAGTCCTAGCAAAATTCACGGAGGTTCATGGATTAACATTGGAACAGTTGCGCGTGAGCGAAAAATGAGGCTGTTTGGTGGAGATGTCCGTTATCTGTCTTCATTGCCAAAGGAAGTAGATTTTATTTCTGTTGAGTTAGATCAAATTCTCCCGTCAACAATAGTTGTTGTTTTAGATGTTCATCTAACTGAAATTGTTACCCAGAGATTGAAGAGCTTAAGGTCTAAAGTCTATCATCCAAAAATTAGATTTCGGCACATAATACCAACTGGGCCAGGAGGAGGGGGATTCTCAAGATCGATTCCGGAATATGATATGAGAGATGAAATTCTCAATTATTTAGGAGATATTCGCTCATCTATTGAGATAAGTTTGAAACCCTTTATTAATGGGTATTTCATGAAGCAAAAAAATATTGCAAATATTCATTTACCTGCAATTGAAGTATATACTCTTGAGGATATTCCTGCGACCAAGTCTGCACGTCTTAAGTGGGTTCAAGCTTCGCGAGTATGGTTGAGGACAATAGGTTTTAACTTTTTTAGTTTTTCGATATATGCAGATCAAAGCTTATTTTTTATTCCTTGGGATGAGGGAGACTCTTTTAGTAGTACGAACCGATTAAGCCATCAATTAATAGTATCTCCAACGCCTTATCTCAAGAAATTAGATTTAAGTATGCATCAGCATAATAATAAGTCGGCTATTGCATATCGCACTCAAAGTTTGCTCGATGAAATGCTCGCCTATTTTTCTATATATCATATTCTGGTCAAATTCCAAAAAGAGTTTGAGACGAATCGTGGCATAGTTTTTAAAAGTATGAAATTAAGGGCTTTATGGCTGGGAAAGTATATATC
>NZ_JBXMTI010000111.1:0-10845 GCF_057083605.1 Candidatus Villigracilis sp.
CTAAGCCCCGCACCGAGCGGTTTCTTTTAAGGCGTATCCACCTCAGGCTGAGAATCCTTTTTGCGAGGTAGAGTCAGGCTGCGGGTCGGGAGAGAGGCGATGGCTTTTCGAATCGCAGGGATGCGGAGGGTGAGGAGAATGGCGAGCACCAGTCCATAGATCAACGGGCGGATGATGTCGCCTGATAATGAGAAGATGTCACCTTTTTTACTCCAGGCAAAATGCAATACGGCGAGCGGGGCAATGTAGTAAATAAGCTGATGCAGGCGCTTCCAGTTTTTGCCCATCCGTTTTTTCCAAATATCGAATGAAGTGAATGCCAGCGGGATGAGCATAAGAAAGGTGGTCATGCCGACCACAATATATGGCTTTTGCAAAACAGTTTGAACAATAAGGCTCCACGCCAGGCCGTAATCCAGATCCACAAAAATGATGACGTGAATGGTTGCATACATAAAGGCATACAGGCCCAGTGCGCGGCGACGCTTGAGCGGTTCGCTCCATTTGAAGACGGTGTTAATGGGCGTACAAAGCAGTGACAGCACAAGCAGGGTAATTGCATGGCGGCCTGTACGCTGCTCCAACTCCTGGATGGGGTTGATGGAGAATGTGCCTGTCATCAATTCGAAGATGATCCACAACAAAGCAGACCATGCATAAATATGAATGGCAATTTGAAGAGGGGTGTAGCGGGAAAAAAATTTCATTGGTAATAATTCATTGGTAATAAATGGAGATTTCGGAAGCCTGCCGTATCAAACTTAAGTCTTGAAGACTTTTGGTAGACCTCCGAAATCTTAAGTTGTTTAGAAATGTAAACGCAAGTCCATGCCTTCGTAGAGGCTGGCAACCTGTTCACCGTATCCATTGAAAGGCAGTGTGCCTCTGCGGGAAATTTCACCGATGCGGCGCTCACTAGCCTGCGACCAGCGCGGATGATCAACCGCCGGGTTGACGTTTGCATAAAAGCCGTATTCACTGGTTGCAACCGTATTCCATAAGGTCTGCGGCCTTTCGGCGGTCAACTCGATCTTGACAATGGCCTTAATGGATTTGAATCCATATTTCCATGGCACAACCAGGCGGATGGGTGCGCCGTTAGCCGGCAGAATGGTCTCGCCATAAACACCCGTTGCGAGGATCGCCAGATCATTCATAGCTTCGTCGATGCGCAAGCCTTCTTGATAAGGCCAGGGATAGAACGGACTTCCCTGTCCTTTCATTTCTTCGGGGCGAAAAACAGTTTCAAAACGGACATATTCCGCAGCCGAGGTCGGCTCGACCATGTTGAGCAAACTTGCAAGCGGAAAGCCATTCCACGGGATGACCATGCTCCAGGCTTCCACACAACGCAGGCGGTAGATGCGTTCCTCTTGTGGGAACAGGCTCAACAAATCTTCCACACCAAAGGTCCTGGGATTGTTGACCAAGCCGCCAACTTCTACCGTCCACGGTGTGGTGGTAAAGTCTTTTGATAAGGGAGCTACTGCTTCCTTGTTGGTGCTGAATTCATAGTAGTTGTTGTAGTTGGTTATCTCTTCATAAGTATTAGCGGGGTCACCCAGTTCATCGGTCTTGACTGGGCCTGCGTCAACGGGGGGTTCCGTGCTTTCAGCTACCGAGGGAGCACAGGATGCAAGCGCCATACTGCCAGCCACAACGCCCGCGGCTTTGATGAAGTCACGGCGCGAAAGATAGACATCCTTCGGCGTAATTTCAGATGAACGAACGGGAACGGATTTAAAAGGGTTGTTCATAAGTCTCTCCTCATTGATAAATAATTTTATGGATAAGTCTCTGCAAGTAGTATTTGAATGGCGGCTTCAGTTTCAGTATATCTTCCTTCGCCAATGTGGACGTAGCGAATGTGTCCATTCTTATCGATCAGATACAACGTAGGCCAGTAACGGTTCTTGTAAGCCTGCCAGGTAGCGCCATCATTATCCTGTGCCACGGCGTATTCGATTCCATAATCTGCAACAGCTGCTTTGAGATTTGTCAGATCCTCTTCAAAGGAGAATTCGGGGTAATGATTGCCGATGATGACGAGTCCCTGGTCACGATATTTTTGGTCCCATTCCTTCAACGAAGGAATCACATGCTGGCAATTAATTCAGCCAAAGGTCCACATATCAATTGCCACCACTTTGCCTCGCAAATCTGCAAGGCGCAACGGAGCATCCACATTCAGCCAGGTATCGTTTGATAGTTCGGGAGCAGGCCCGAGGTCCGGTAATGAAGCGTTGACAGTTGGCATAACAGACTCAAAGGATTGGGGTGTGTTCATGCAGGCGGTCAATAAGAGAATTAATCCAAGTAATAATCGTTTCATGTTCACCTTCTGGATGATGCGATTTTAGGAAAACTTCCTTACAAAAGGATTACATGAGGGTGAGAGTTATGTTAGGGTAAATTAAACGTAAAACGACTGCCCTGCCCAGCTTCGCTCTCCACCATTAGATTACCGCCATGAGCCTGCACGATCCCCTTCGATATGGCAAGCCCAAGGCCAGCCCCGCCCGTGTTACGGCTGCGAGATTTTTCACCGCGATAAAAACTTTCAAAGATATGAGGAAGATCCTCTTTACGGATTCCTTCGCCCGTATCTGAAACGGTCACTTCCACGCCTGAGCCTGTGCGCCGCGCAAGGACTTTTATCTCACCCTCGCTTGGTGTATGCCGAAGCGCGTTGCTAATCAGGTTATTCAGCACGCGCCCGATGCGCTGGGTATCCATGATAACGGGGTCAATATTTGCATCCACACTGCCTTCAAGTTTTACCTGCTGACGGGCGGCCAATTCAGTAAAGGATTCGAGTGTGTCGGAAATGAGATCTGCAAGCGATGATTTTTCGCGGTCGAGCGGAATACCGCCAGCGTTCAACTGCGCCATTTGGAAGAGGTCATCTATCAGGGCGGAAAGGGAGCGCACATTAAGCTGGGCAGTATTTAAATAACGCTTGATCGTATTCGGGTCATCCACTACTTCATCTTCAAGGGCTTCCAAGATCGCGCGGATCGAAGCCAGCGGTGTTTGCAGGTCGTGTCCCACCCATGTGATCAAGTTCGCGCGCAATTTTTCAAGTTCACGTTGTTTATGATCCACCGCTTCAAGTTGTTCCGCCATTTGGTTAAAGGTTTGCGCAAGCGAGGTTATTTCATCACGCCCATGCACAGGGACGCGGGTTTTCAAATCGCCTTCGGCCAATTTTTCAGCCGCATTCTTCAGCAAATGCACCCGGTCTGTGATGGTGCTTGAAAGAAAATATCCCAACGCCATCGCCATACCGCTTGCAAAGACAAGCAGGACGATGGCTAGCAGCAGGTCATGCTGGCTGGCAAACATCATCTGTGCCGAGAACCAAACGTTAAAAAAAGTCAGCAGGCTTGATAAAGCGTATCCGCCCAGAAGAGACCAGCGCAAAGTCGGCGAGAGCGACATCCACCCGAAGCGATAGGCGAAATAACCGGACAACGCAGAGACAAACGCTGTAAGGCCGAGGAAGAGCGCCATCAATCCCAACTCGTATAATGGCGGCGCCATTAACATATTGAAGATGACCAGCGAGATCACGAAGATCAGCAAAACGCCGATCATAAAACGGGCGATCAAAGTAATGGGTGTTTTCATGGTTCGAACTTGTACCCCACGCCCCATACGGTGAGCAAGTGTTTTGGCGAAGACGGGTCGCTCTCGATCTTTTCACGCAGGCGGCGCACATGCACCGTTACGGTTCCGGGGTCAATATATTCCGCGCCGCCCCATACACGCTCGAGCAATTGATCGCGTGTAAAAACCTGTTTGGGATGACGCGCCAAATGATATAGCATGTCGAACTCTTTTGCGGTCAACTCGATCTGCGACTCCTTCACCATCACAATGCGGGTCAGCGAATTGATGGTGAGGGAATCGAAGGTGATATTCTGCTCAGACTCCGCCCCGGCCTGCTCCCGCCCCGTGCGCCTTAACACAGCCCGAACACGGCTCACCAATTCCTGTGGGCTGAACGGCTTGACCACATAATCATCCGCGCCCATCTCAAGCCCGGCGATGCGATCTATCTCTTCGCGGCGCGCAGTCACCATGATGATTGGCACATCTGAACGATCCCTCAGCCAGCGGGTTAAGGATAGCCCGTCCACTTCTGGTAGCATCAAATCCAGAATCACAAAGTCCGGTATCTGCTTTTCGAGGATATTCATGGCCTGTTTGCCATCCGAGGCAATTTGCACTTGAAACCCGGCACGGCTTAAATAAAGACTCACCACCTCTGCCAGGCTTGGCTCGTCCTCAACAATAAGGATGCGTTGTTCGTTCATAAGTGAAATCATACTTGATTATTGAAGGGAAGATATTAATAAATCCTTACGGCTGACGGGAGAGTTCATACTTCCGAGCCTATTGAAAAAACTCTTCTTAACACGAAGGGCACGAAGTACACAAAGGAATTCATTTAAAAAACAAACTCACCCGCGAAAATAATCTTCGGGGTGAGTCAGGTTTGAAATCCAAAAGGATGAATCTATTCCTTAAACGAATCCAATGCAGCCTGTGTGGTTTCGTAATTTGGGATGTTCTGCAAAAAGCCTGTGATCCCAAGCACGTGATACACCTGCGGAGGCGCATTGCATAACTTCACACGCGCAACTTTGTATTGTTCATCCTCAGGCGTAAATAACTTATATACTTTTTGAATGGCACGCATACCGGCGCTGGTAAGCGTATCCACTTCGGCAAGATCTAACAGCAAAAAACGCCCACCCTCATCATATGCCTGTCGCGCCGCTGTGAGCAGCAGTTCCTCGCTTTGGGCATCCAGCCAGCCGCGCAAATGCAGCACGGTGACCGGTACATTCGCCTGCATCAATTCTTTTGTGATCTTCAAAGTTATATCCATGGCTCCTCCAGGTTGGACGAATTATATGTCTGATTTATGAGAATGAGAACCTTTCGCCTCTTCCGTAACGGACAGTTGATCCGCTCCGATACAGCGTGACCTCCCCTGCGCCATACACCTGCCATTCGCCCTCCGTATCGGTCACCATGCCAGTATGTTCGTCTATGCCAATTAATATTGCGTCAGGTAACTGCTGTGCAAGCTGCTTCGCCCATGCTTTGCCGTAATTATTATGATGGGGCAATACACAAGTATTAGGAATTAAATTCAGGCCGCGCAATAATTTCTTTTCATACGGGTCGTAAAAATGTTCGCATAAGACCATCGCGCCCGCGCTACTGCCCGCGATCACCCCGCCTTGATGATATACATCCAGCACAGCCTGCCAGCAGGCGCTATCCGCAAGTGTCTTTTCCAGGAAGTGGGGAAAACCTCCCAGTAAATAGATCAGGCGTGAGGTTCGAATGAAGGCGGCGAGGGAGACGTCATTTGCGCTGGCAGAGTCGATCACATCCACAGTGAAAACGTTTTTTGCACCGAGGCTTTTGAACCAGCGGATTCCATTATTCCCCGCTCTTTTATGATTGTTATCCAACGCGGCGGCGGTGGGGATGATACAGATCGGCGCATCCAACCCACCCGCCAATTTAATGGCATGCAAATCGGGCGCGGACATCTGCCCGCTAAACTCCGCGCCGCCTGCCAGTAAAAGATAACCCATAGGTTATAAACGAGTTAAAAAACTTTCGATTTCACTCAAAACTTGAGCGAGTGTAGGCTCTTGCGTGGCTGATAGCACATCGCGAGAGCCGCTATGTTTATGATGTGGGTGTGTGCGAATTTCTGGATGATGAGGCGCGTTGTCATAGCGAAAAACACGTTTCCCATCCTTTATGAACGTGTACGAATAATGAATTTTGACAGGATAGCCTAACTCCGTGCTAACCACTTCATACAAGTCGAGATAACTTTCCTCCCAAAATAAAACCCGGCATCGAACCAGACCATTATAGTCATCCGATGCCAGGCAGGTTACTTGACCTTGAATTTCCGCACCTTTGATTCGGCGCAGACTGCGCTCGATCCCCGAAAAGTAATCCCCAATTTTCATCCAGCCAGAGCCATATCGTTTCGCATGAACTTACGTACAGGGAGTGAGGTCAGATAGAGATGATAAATTCCAGCCCACATCATGAACTCGTCATCGTCGCCCAATTTGCCTTCCGAATAGCGGTGAAAAAATTCAATCGTGGAATAACCAAACTTCCGCTCGTATTTTTCCAGCATACGAGTGAGTTCGCTAAAATCCACTTTTTTAGGTTTGAGAATTTTACTCATAACAAAAGTATATCATAGCCGTTTATGCTTGTGAATTTGACTTAAGTTGAAAACGAATCAAGCGCTTCCTGCATGGTTGGGTAAATGCAAATGCTTTGCAAAAAGCCTGCAATGCTCAACACATAATGGACCTGCGAGGAGGGCTGAGCTAATACGAAGTATGGTGACTTGAAAGTTTCATCTGCATGTTCAACGTGCCAGGTCTGAATTTCATCGTTCGGGGTGAACATTTTATAAATGGTATGCAAGGCGCGTAAGCCCGCGCTCGTCACCATGTGCACCTGACTCATATCAATGATCAAATTGCGCGAGCCAGAATCAAGCACGGCCTGCGCGGCATCAACCGCAAGCTTTTCAGTCTGTCCATCCAAATGGCCTTCGAAATGCAGGATGGGTACGGGCCCTTCAGTCTTTGTGATCTTCAGTATGTCTGTCATTTACTAACCTCCATTTCAAGAGAGCGGTTAATCTTGCAGGCTTGGTAACTCTTTCCTGTTCTGCTTTCAACCGGGATTTTTAACGCAAAGCCAGAAAGAAAACATTAAATCTTAGCGTCTTGGCGACTTTGCGTTAAGTTCTGCGCGAATTCTGCAAGATGGCAGCTCGGGTTCACATCCTAAAAGCCGGGGTCAAATATCACTGCCTGATATCCCAATGCAGTAAAGAACTTGAGCAGATACGCCTCTGCGTTCCGTTCACCCTGCACAAGGATGCCATCTTCCAGCGCGGCCTTGCGGATCTCATCTTCTGCCGTTTGGCGGGCCAGCGTTTCAAGGTCTACATTGCCCCTGGTGAGCAAACCCGTGTCACGGTCATAGACGTAGGATTTTTCGTTATCCAATGTGGCAATAAAAATCTCGGTGGGAGGCAAGCGCACATACAGCACACCATTCTCCAAACGCATATCACCGGGCTGTAATTTTTCCATGTCTATGCCTGCGATCACGATGCCATGTGCCACGAACAGTAATTTATCGCCGAACGCGAAGCCAAATGTTCCCTGCCCTACTTCGGCAGTGATTACTTTTTCCACACTATATTGAATGGTCTCCAGGCGAGCCAATGCGCGGATTTCATTGATATACGTGACCGGGTCGGGTATGATCGTAGGTGTGGGATTCATCAACTGCGAAACCTGGGTCTGCAATGACTCATTGGCCTGGTTAATTCCCTGGAACGGAGCTGTGGCTGCCGCCGCACTCTCGCGAACGGTCTGTACGATAAAATAGACGCCAGCCGCCAACACCACTAAAATCAGGATGGACATGATCGTGTTGAAAGTATTCTTCATTTTCGTCCTTTCTACCGCTTATTAATAAACTCTAAAATTCTGGTTTGGTGATTCACGCGGTATTTTGTTTCCTTGTCTTATTATAGCAATATCATTATGATTGCGCGCAACCATTCTTCAAAGATGAAAAAAATCTTAATTACGCTATCCCTCGTTATTTTTGGATGTTCATTCCCTATGCAGGTGACTTTGGGGACTCCCACGCCGGTTCCAACGCCCACGCAGACTCCTGCCCCCACCCAAACGCCTCCCGCCACGCCCGAGCCTGGCACTGAACAAAATCCATTGATCCTGGCCCTGGCCCCTTCCACACACCCAACCGATGAGACCATCACAGCGGGAGAGTCAATCGCAGCCTTCATTGAATCCCACACCGGCTATCGGATTGTGACCGTCATCCCAGCTTCCGAGCAAGTGCTGGTGGATGCTTTCGACAAAGGCAATGCACATATTGGATCTCTCTCACCCTATGCCTATCTGCTGGCGCGTGACAATGACTCAGTCACAGCCGTGCTGGCAAGAGTACGTGACGGCGGTACATTCTATGGTGCGCAGATCATTGCCAACCGCGATAAAAATTTCACATCCTATTATGATGCGGCTCGCGGCGAAAACACGATAGACGCCTCCATCGCTTTGAAGCAATTTGAAGAAAAGAAAGCCTGCTGGAGCGATGAGACTTCGCTCTCAGGGTATGTAGTGCCGTTCGGATTGCTGAATCAGGCTGGGGTGCAGATAAGAAGCGGAGCATTCCTCGCAGGTCAGCCGAATGTGGTGCGCGCGGTCTACGTGGATGACATCTGCGATTTCGGCGCGACCTTCGTCGATGCCCGCGACCTGCCTGCGCTCGAAGCGGATTATGCGGATGTGATGGAAAAAGTGATCGTCATTTGGCGAATCCCCAATGTCATTCCATATGAAAATATTTCGATTGCAAATTCCCTGCCGATTGAAATGCGCCGCGTGATCCAGCGCGCCTTTATTGACCTGATGCTCACGCCCGAAGGCAAGGCCGCCATACAAACTGTTTACGGCATCGATGAATTTCAAGTGATAGAAGATGCCGCATATACAGAATTTGCCGCCTATGTAAAGGCCTCGAAACTGGATTTATTGAGTCTGATTGAATAGTCAAGACAATCCGCAGATTTAGCAGATGACGCAGATTTTTCTTTCAATCTGCGTCATCTGCGGATGAATTAACGATTTTCGTTGTTTCGAGTAACGGCTTTATTTAAAGAACAATCCCCAAATTGCCAACCCACTAAAAATAAGAGTAACAAGGCCAAGACCTGTAACGATCTCACGTGATTCGCGTTGATCCACCAAAGTCATTTCGGGAGGTATGCCTGTTACCATCCAACGCGGACCGGCGAACCAGGTAAAGATCGTGCCGCCAAGCAGGCCGCCAACGTGACCCCAATTGTCGATACCGGGCGATAAGCCAATGAACAAATTGATGGCAATGATGAAAATCGTATTGCTGATTGCCTGCCGCGCCTGACTGCCAAATAACTCGCGGTTTTGATAAAAGAAGATCAGCTCTGCCCCGATCAGCCCAAACACAGCGGTGGATGCACCGACTGAATATCCGCCTTCACTGGTGAAGAGAAAGGAAAACACGTTCCCGGCAAATGCACCCAGAAAATATAACAGCGCGAACCTGCCATGCCCAAGCTGCCTTTCCATAAAAGACCCTATCGACAAGAGTGCATACATATTAAAGAAGAGATGCGGAACGGAACCATGCAGGAAGGCAGGTGTAATGAAGCGCCATAACTCGCCTGCGCGGATGGCGTCATTGAAACGTGCGCCATAGACCTCAAGCCAGTCTATTTCATAGATGGCGTAGCCCCAGAGCAAAACACTTGCCTTCTGCAAAAGATAAACGAATACAGTAAAGCCGATCAGAGCATACGTTACGGTGGGTGCTAAAGATGGAAAGGCGATGCGAACTGTTTGGGTTGTAGGAGCAGACTCGGGATTAAGCGGCGAAGCGGGGGTTTGATTCATAAAGTCACCTGGCGATGATGTACGCGTAAATGTTCCGAAGTAATAATGGCCCGTACCTTTCCAACGGTATCATCCAAATGAAAATCATGGTTGACGATCACATAATCGAAGGCTTCTATTCGCTGCAATTCCTTGCGTGCCGTGGCGATCCGCAGTGATAAAGAGACAGCCGTTTCAGTCTTGCGCTCACGTAAACGGTGCTCCAATTCATCTTCGCTTTCACAGGTAATAAAGATCAACAAAGCCTCAGGGGCAAGCTTGCGAACAGATTCGGCTCCCTGCACATCCAGGCGCATCACCACATCCTTGCCGCTTGCAAGCGCCTCGCGCACCTGCGCCTTTGGAATGCCCTTGTAATCACCATACACCATCGCATATTCGATCAGTTCATTCTCTTCGATCATGCGCGCAAATTCATCCTTTGAAACGAACAGGTAATCCTTCCCATGAATTTCGTTTTCACGCTTTTCACGTGTGGTGGCGGTCACCACAAAGTGAAACGGAAATTCGCGTTCTATCATGCGTTGCACGATTGAATCTTTGCCGACGCCAGACGGCCCGGATATAACGATTAAAAGCGGATGGGATTTGCGGAGTTCGAATGTATTGGGCATTTATGTATTTTACCAAAGAGGACGAGCCGCTTCTTGCGTCCCCCAGCCTGATTCGGTTAAAATAAGCCTATGCCCACTTATGACTTTATCTGCAATGCCTGCGAAAAACGTTTTGACGTATTCATGACCTTCAGTGAATATGGAAACAAGCTTGTGAATTGCACACACTGTGGAAGTGACAAAGTCCGCCGCCGCATGACGAAGGTGCGCATTGCTAAAACCGATGACAGCCGTCTCGAATCAATGGCAGATGATTTCTCGGGTTTTGAAGGCCTGGAAGATGACCCCAAAGCCCTGGGCCGAATGATGCGAAAAATGGGCGGCGAAATGGGCGAAGACCTGCCAGCAGAATTTGACGAAGTGGTGGATAGGCTGGAAGCCGGTCAGAGCCCTGAAGAAATCGAATCTGTCCTGCCCGATCTGGGCGAGGACAGTTCAAGCGACGAATAGCTCGTTCCAAGAACCCATCAACACAGAAACATAAACTATATTTCTCTACACACACCCGTCATTGCGAGGGCGTTCTTGCCCGTGCCCGACACTTGCGCCGTACGCCAGTGCGGTGAGCAATCCCAGCTACAATTCTGAGATTGCTTCGCTGCCAAAAGGCAAGATCGGCATCTCGCAATAACGGAAAATAGAGGCTTGTGCTGTAGAGAGAATTATATAGAAACTTAAAGATCTGATCCTTC